>CALEPU010000112.1 GCA_937913075.1 uncultured Clostridia bacterium | reverse complement strand
AGGCGCAGCTCCTCATGCGCCGGCTCGCGTGCCTCCTCAACGGTCACTACCTCCGCCTCGGCAGAGTCATGGTCGGTAACAAGGTAATCGAGCGTCACGCCGAACAGCCGCACTATTTTCAAAAGCACGGAAACATCCGGCACGGACTCGCCCCGCTCCCATTTTGAGACCGCCTTGTCGGTATAGTTGAGCTCCTCGGCAAGCTCCTGCTGTGTATAGCCGGATCTGAGCCTGAGGCGCTGTATATTGGCGGATATAATCCTGCGTAATTCCTCCATTTTCTACCCTCGGTTTACCTTAATTCTACCGCAACTCTACCGGCAGTAGATATCGTTTCCGCCGCTATTATAAACGGTTTACCCGCGAAAATCAACAGTAGGTTTAAAAAAATTCCGGCTTGGGGTATCATAAACGTATCGAAGAAGCCGCAGACAGGAGGTGAACCGCTTTGGCAAACAGGCTTATGCTGCTTGGAGACTCCATATTAAAGGGAGTGATGTACGATTCCGACAGGAACCGCTATTCGCTGTATGACGACAAGTGGTTCATCGAGGAGACCGCAAGGAAGGGGCTGCCCGTAAGAAAGCAGTGCCGCATGGGCGCAACGGTCGATTACGGCTTGGAGCATGCGGAAGGCGTTGAGCAGGGCGACAGCGTCCTTATCGAGCTCGGCGGAAACGACTCCAACTATAATTGGAGCGTGGTGGGGGAGAGCCCCGATGACGAGCATACGCCCGCGACCCCGCCGGAGCGCTTCCGCGACTGCTACCGCAGGCTTATCGAAAAGGTGCGCTCAGCCGGCGCGGAGCCCATTGCGGTCAATCTCATACCTATCGACTCGCCGAGCTTCTTCAGGTGGATATCCCGCACCGCGGACGGCGCAGGCGTTTTAAAATGGCTCGGCGACGAGAATATGCTCTACCGCTGGCATGAGTATTACAGCCGCATCGTTGAGGAGGTCGCAAATGAAACGGGCTGCCGTTTGCTCGATCTTCGCGGTAAGCTCTTGACAAATCACTCCTATGGGCATATGCTTTGCGGCGACGGGCTGCATCCCAACGCCGAGGGGCATACCCTCATCCGCGAGCTGCTGCTCGAAGCGGTGTTCTGATACCCCGCAGGCACGGCGCAGCGCCAACACAGCCCCCACGATACCGATTATATCCGAAAGGAGCTTATTGTATGAATCAGGATTATTTGCTCTCTTGTGAGTCCACCGTCGATATGCCGTACAGCTACGTCGCGTCCCGCGGGATTCCCGTGCTGTTTTACAGCTACATGGTAGACGGCGTCGAATACGCCGACGATATGCTCAGAGATCCCGAGGCGCTGCCCCGCTTCTATGGCTTTATCGAGGACGGCAAGGTGCCTTCCACCTCTCAGATAAACGTCTTCAAGTATACGGAGTATTTTGAAAAGCTCATCGCCGAGGGGCATAAGACCATACTGCATATCGCCATGGGCTCAGGCATGTCCCCCTCCGTCAACAACGCAAAGGAGGCGGCAGCCGCCCTCAACGAGAGGTATCCCGACGTCAACGTAATCGCGATAGACTCCTACTGCTCCTCCTCCGGCTACGGCATGTTCGTCGATTCCGTAGCGGACGTGCGCGATAACGGCGGCACCTTGGAGGACGCGCTCAACTGGATCAAGGCGCATGAGCGCACCACGCAGCACCTCTTCTTCAACGATAACTTTAAGTACTTTAAGAGGAGCGGAAGGGTCTCCGGCGCCGCCGCTGCGCTCGGCACCATACTCTCGCTCTGCCCCATGATGCACCTTGACTACAACGGGCGCATGTATGCCTACGATAAGGTGCGCGGCAAGAAGAATGCCGTTAGGAAGACTGTCGAGCAGATGCTCCTCCATGCCGAAAACGGCAAGGATTACAACGGCAAATGCTTCATAAGCCACGCCAACGCGCATGAGGTCGCAAACGATATCAAGACCGCCGTTGAGGAGGCTTTCCCCCAGCTTGCCGGCAAGATACGCATTTACGACATCGGCACCATAATCGCCTCTCACGCCGGTCCCGGCACCGCCGCGCTTTACTTCTTCGGCGACGAGAGGATCAAGCACTGAATTTTTAAATCCGAATACGATCCAACGGGGACGGTTCTTTCCGGCGCGAAAAGCAATACGAACGTTTTTCTGCTTCTCGCCGCGCCGAAAAGAACCGTCCCCTTCGGTCTTTTCGTTATTGTTATTTTTACTTCTTCGACTTCATTTTATTAAACATTTCAAGCTTCACGTCGGTATTGTAAAAATCCTTCGTGGAGCAGCCGGCTCTGCCGCCGCCGGCGCAGGCGCAGGCACACCTGCCTCTTAGCAGCTTGGGAGCGATATATCGGGCGGAGCCCGATGCGATATATCCGCATAGCGGATGCGATATATTTGCGGAGCAAATGCGATATAAGCTCCGAGGGAGCTTGCGATATATCGGGCGGAGCCCGATGCGATATGGTGATATAGGGAATTTAAACTCGAAGATAAGGAATGACCGACGAATGAAAAACGCACTGGATTTTATTAAATTCGCACTCACGCACGCAAAGCGTGAGAGCATACCCGACGAGGCGAAGCTGCCTATTGATATTGAAGACTGCGGCGGGGACCCTTGGGAGTACCTGTACGGCACTACGGGTCACGCCGTGACGGAAGCTTTGCTCGAAGAGCGATACAAGAATTTTTACTCAAAAAAGGGCTGGACGAGGGCCGCTTTTGACATCGCCACCGAAAACTGGGCGGCGCTTAAAAGAAAGGTCTGCGACTGCCAGGGCTTGCTTGACTGCTTCCTCGGCGCCGACGTGACCGCCAACTACTGCTACACTGCGTGGTGCACGGAGCGAGGAGCGATAGCGGACGTCGAACGACCTTATAAGATAGGCGAGGCGCTTTTCTACCGCAACGCCGACGGCAGGATGACGCACGTGGGCTTCGTCTGCGGCTTTTTGAACGGCGAGCCGCTTGCAGTTGAGGCGCGCGGGATAAGGTACGGGGTCGTGGTGAGCAAATTCGCCGAGCGTCCTTGGACGCACCGCGGGCTTGTCTCGCAAAAGCTCTCGTATGACAACGATTTCAGGGACGAGCCTTTAATACTTTCCGTGACCTCGCCCATGATACAGGGGGAAATGATAAAGCATCTGCAAAAGGCGCTCAACGCCCTCGGCTATTACAGCGGACCCGCAGACGGCAAATGCGGCAGGCTGACTATGCACGGCGTAGGCGAGTTTGCCGCGGCGCATGCAGATAAAAACGCCGCCGAAAAGGAGGCGTGAGCATGGAAGGCTTTTTTACCTGGGAGATGCTTTTGACCTATTCCGGCGCGACGCTTGCGACGACGCTTCTTACGCAGCTTTTTAAGGAGATCAAGCCCGTTTCGCATATACCCAAGAGGCTTTTGAGCTATATCATAGCGCTGCTTTTGATAACCGGCTCCACTATTGCGGCAAGGGGCTTTTCCCTATCGGATACGGCAATGGGCTTTGTCAACGCCGCCGTCGTCGCGCTCGCATCAAACGGCGCGTTCGACGCCGTTAAGGAGGAGCGGGGGACGAGGGGCGAGTAATGAGGAATTGCCAATGCGGAATATCTGCCCTGCGGCAGATGCTTCCCCCCTTCACGCGGGCTTCTTATTCATTGCG
>CALEPU010000111.1 GCA_937913075.1 uncultured Clostridia bacterium | reverse complement strand
GGTTCAAATCATATTCTCTATCAAAGCGAAAAGAGCACCGCCGGTGCTCTTTTCGCTTTGGTGGAGCTTACCGGATTCGAACCGGTGATCTCTACACTGCCAGTGTAGCGCGATAGCCAACTTCGCTAAAGCCCCGTGACTTGATTGCCTTGCTATTATACGACAGCAAAACCGATTTGTAAACCCCTAAATTCAGTATATTATTTTTGTCGGGACTTGTATTGATAAAACAACTTTTGATTGAACTGCGGGATGATATCTGCTATAATTCAATTATTGTTATCGTGGGAGTTATTGATGAAAATACTTTTGACAAATGACGACGGCATTTTTGCCGAGGGCATAAATCTGCTTGCTCTTGCACTTAAACGCAGAGGCTATGAGATCATGATTTCCGCTCCGATGGAAAACCAAAGCTGCGTTGGTCACGGTTTGACACTGCGGAGCATGCTTTATGCAGAGCGGCGCATTCTGTGCGGACTGGAAGACGTGCCTTGTTATGCCGTAAGCGGAACGCCGGTTGACTGTGTGAGGCTAAGTCTCGACAATTTCGGCTTTGAGCCCGAGCTCATTGTTTCCGGCATAAATCATGCGTCGAACCTCGGTACCGATACGCTTTACTCAGGCACTGTTTCGGCAGCGCTCGAAGCAAGCATGTTAGGTTTTCCCGCGATCGCAGTATCGAAGGATACTTTTACTACTGAATTCATGGAGGATGCCGCTGAGTATTTTGCCGATCTTTTGCCCGAGCTTATTTCCGTTATGAAGCATGAACCCGGCATTGGTATGCTCAGTGTCAACATCCCTTCGATGCCGAGGACGAGCCTTGCCGGTCTCAGGGTCGCTCCTATTGCAACTCAGCGGTATGAGCTTCGATATACCGAGACCGAGAATGATAACGGCAGGGTGGGTTATACGGTCAAAAGCATAAAGCTGACCGAGTGTTCTGCTGACGAGATCTCTGACGAGCGTTTTGTCCGAGACGGGTACGTAGTTGTCACTCCCTTGCTTTACGATCTTACGGATCTTGCGCATATGCAGTCGGTTAAAATACTTGAAAGGGACGCCGAAAAATGAAGCGAGCAGCAGTTATCGGAGCAGGACCCGCAGGCATGCTCGCGGCGGCGTTTGCTGCGGGCGAAAACACGGTGGTCGTTTTATTTGACCGAAATGAGAAGGCAGGGAAGAAGCTCTATCTAACCGGAAAGGGACGCTGCAATATCACAAATATTGCCGATAAGCAGGAGTTTATGCGAAACATACCCCGCAATCCGCGCTTTATGTTCAGCGCTTTTGACGGCTTCTTTAATAATGATATCATAGCGCTTATAGAGGATCAGGGCGTCAAGACCAAGGTCGAACGTGGCGGCAGGGTATTCCCGCAGAGCGACAAGTCGAGCGACGTGATAAAAGCGCTCAGCTCATTCGTTAAAAAACGCGGCGTTGATATCAGGCTCAACACCCGTGTTAAGGAAGTCTCGAAAGACGGAGATGTGTTTACGGTTAAGACCGAAGGCGGTCACTATGATCGGTTCGACTGCGTTGTCATTGCGACTGGCGGAGTAAGCTATCCCTCGACCGGCTCAACAGGCGATGGATACGGTATCGCAAGGAGCCTCGGTCATACGGTCGTTAGTCCTTTGCCCTCGCTGATATCTCTCGTGACCGAGGAGAATTGGCCATGCGAGCTTGCAGGGCTTACGCTCAAAAACGTCAAGCTTACCGCAAAGGTGGGCAAAAAGGTCGTGTATAATGAACTCGGTGAGATGCTGTTTACCCATACGGGCGTCAGCGGGCCGCTCGTGTTGAGCGCAAGCTCACGAATTGCAGACGCACCGGAGGGCGCAAGGCTTTTTATCGACATGAAGCCCGCACTCGACGAGCAGACGCTTGAATCAAGAGTGCTGCGCGACCTTGAGGGGAACAAGCATAAGCAGATAAAAAACGCAATCGCTGGGCTGCTGCCTTCTCGAATGATACCCATTGTTCTCGGCATTGCAGGCGTCGACCCTGAGAAAACTACCGACAGTCTTTTAAAGAGCGAGCGTAAACAGCTTGTGTCGGCCCTTAAATCAATACCGCTCACCGTAAAAATGGCTTCCGATATCAGCGAGGCGATAATCACCAGAGGCGGAGTTAAAACCTCTGAAATAGACCCTAAAACTATGGAGTCAAAGCTTGTTGAAGGGTTGTACTTTGCGGGTGAAGTGATAGACGTTGACGCATATACGGGCGGCTTCAATTTACAGGTAGCTTATTCAACAGGCGCTGCCGCGGGCAGAGCTATTGCACAAAAATACAGTAAGGAGCAGAATAAAATGTGTGATGTTCGTACAAATGAGATATTTGCCGTTGCGATCGACGGCCCCGCAAGCGCAGGCAAGAGCACTGCCGCCAAGGGAGTTTCAAAGAAGCTCGGCATCATCTATATAGACACCGGCGCGATGTACAGAGCTGTCGCATTAAAAGCCATTCGCATGGGCATAACGGAGTTTACTTCGGAGGAGATAGAGCCTATGCTGCCCGATACCGACGTTGCTATAAGCTTTGTAAACGGAGAGCAGCATGTTATGCTTGACGGAGAAGACGTGAACGGATTGATACGCACACAGGAGGTCTCTAACGGCGCATCAAAGGTCAGCGCAATACCTGCCGTAAGGCTGAAGCTTGTTGAGCTGCAAAGAAAGCTTGCGGAGAACACCTCTGTTGTAATGGACGGCAGGGATATTGGCTCATATGTGCTGCCCAATGCAAGGTATAAGTTCTATGTCACCGCCGCCGTTGAGGAGCGCGCGCGCCGCAGATACCTCGAGCTTGAACAGAAGGGGCAGCTCAACGGTATCACAATGGAGCAGATGCTCAAAGAAACCATAGAAAGAGACGAGCGCGATTCGACCCGAGCTTTCGTTCCGCTTAAACAGGCCGAGGACGCAATACTTATCGATACGACGCACCTTTCCATTGAAGAGGCGATAGCTTCCGTCATAGGATATATAGAAGGTAAGGATAAATGATCTACATTTTTGCTTTGCTTTTTAAGCCGCTGTATTGGCTTGTATTCCGTCCCAAGGTGTATGGCTGTAAGTCTGCGCTTCATACAAAGGGCAAGGTGATATTCATATGCAATCACGTTGCCATGGCGGATCCCTTTATGCTTGCCGTCATTTCCAAAAGGATAATACATTTCATGGCAAAGAAGGAGCTTTTCGATAATCCTCTCGGCAAATTCTTTTTCAAGAACCTGTTTGTGTTTCCCGTAAATCGCGGCAGCGCTGATATAAAGTCCATAAAAAACGCCATAGCTCTGCTCGAAAAAGGCAAAGCCTTCGGCATTTTTCCCGAGGGGCGCAGGATGATCGCCGATAGAATGGATGAGTTCGAGCCGGGCATAGCGCTCATAGCATCCAGATCCGAGGCGCCGGTCGTGCCTATTTATATGGGCAACGATAACTATCGTAAATTTCGTTTCCGCTATATTGTAGGTGAGCCGATCTATGCAAAGGATTGCGCCGTAAAAGGCTTATCACGCAAGGAAAACGATAAGATCTTCGTTGAAAAGCTTACCAATGTTATGCACGGGCTACAAGCAGAGCTGGAGGAAAAATGAAGCTTTTGACCGCTAAAAACATGGGCTTTTGCTTTGGCGTCCGCAGGGCGGTCGATATGGCTCTTGCCGCCGCCGAAGAGCACGGAAGGGTCTTTTCCCTCGGTGAGCTGATACATAACAGGCAGGTCGTAACGGAGCTTAAAGAAAAGGGCGTGGTACCCATTGATACCCTTGACTCCAGCACCGAGGGAGATACCGTCATCATACGTTCCCACGGCGTCGCGCCTGCCGTTTATTATGAGTGCAGGGCAAGGAGAGTCAATATTATCGACTGCACCTGCCCGTTCGTTATGAAAATCCACGATATCGTCTCAAAAGCAAGCGCGGAGGGCTACATCATCGTTGTGACGGGCGATCCAAAGCATCCCGAGTGCATTGGCATCAACGGCTGCTGTGGGGACAATGCCGTATTCTGCGGTGACTTTACAGCGGAAAACGCCGAGAGCAGATTTAATGATGACTTCAAGGAGCGATTTGAAAAGAACGCAAAGCTTTGCCTTGTTTCGCAGACCACCTTTGACAGATCGGCTTTTGAGGCAATGGCAGAGCTGTTCAAAAAGAATTTCGTCAACTGCGTAGTGTACGATACCGTCTGCAACACCACGCGGGATAGGCAGCGAGAGGCAGCGGAACTCAGCTCCAAATGTGACGTAATGCTTGTATTGGGCGATCATCACAGCTCCAATACCCAAAAACTCGCCAATATTTGCGCCGAGCGGTGCAAAAATTTAAAAAGAATTGCAAATATAAGTGAAATTCCTCTTGATATTATCCAAACAAATGGTATAATAGTGGGAGTTGTTGCCGGTGCATCAGCACCGGATTCGCTGATTAGGGAGGTTATTACAAGAATGAGCGAACAGGAAAAGGCTACAGTAGATTGCTGCACAGCCGAAAACATTGAGAACGTGGCAACCGCTGCCACAGAGACTGCGGAGCAGGTCGTTGAGACTGCTGCTGCCGCTGTACAGGAGCCCGTCGTTGAAGAGGGCGAAACCACCTTTGAGGAGGCTTTCGAAAAGACGCTGGTACGCATCCGCAATGGTCAGATACTTACCGGTTCCGTCGTTCAGATCGTCGACGGAGAGGTTTGTGTTAACATTGGGTACAAGTCCGACGGCTTCATTCCCCGTGACGAGTTCTCGAGCGATCCCGATGTTGACCCCGCAACCGTTGTTTCCGTTGGGGACAAGATCGAAGTCGAGGTTCTCAAGGTCAACGACGGTGAAGGCAACGTCCTGCTCTCCCGCAAGAATGTTGAGAGCAAAAAGGTCTGGGAGGAGTTCTCTACCGACGCCGATTCCGAGGGCAAGATTGTCGATGCTGTCGGTAAAGAGGTCGTCAAGGGCGGTCTTATTGCCGATATCAACGGCATCAGGGCTTTCATTCCCGCTTCTCAGGTATCCACCAAGTATGTCGAGAAGCTTGATGAGTTCGTCGGTCAGCCGATGAAGGTCAAGATTCTTGAGGTCGACAAGCAGCGCAAGCGCGTTGTTGCTTCCCGCAAGGCCGTTCTCGCGGCTGAGGCTGAGGAGGCAAAGCGCCAGAAGTGGGCAGAGCTTGTCGTCGGCGAGAAGGTACACGGTATCGTTCGCCGCCTCACCGATTTCGGCGCATTCGTTGATATCGGCGGTGTTGACGGTCTCGTACACGTTACCGACGCCGCATGGGGTCGCGTTAAGCATGTGAACGAGGTCCTCAAGGTCGGTCAGGAGATCGAGGTTCTCATCCTCAACGTCGATCAGGAGAAGCAGAGGATCTCCCTCGGCTACAAGCAGCTCCAGCCCAAGCCTTGGACTCTTGCCGCTGAGAAGTATCCCGTCGGCTCCATCGTAGAGGGCAAGGTCGTCCGCATCGTCACCTTCGGTGCATTTGTTGCTCTTGAGCCCACCATTGATGGTCTCATCCACATTTCTCAGGTCGGCGCAAGACACGTCACCAAGGTCGAGGATGTTGCGTCTGCCGACGCGTCCCCATTTCCCGCTGTCCAGATATCC
>CALEPU010000110.1 GCA_937913075.1 uncultured Clostridia bacterium | reverse complement strand
TCTACACTCTTTCCCTACACGACGCTCTTCCGATCTGCGGCAACGGCGGGCAGAACGGCGCCTCCGGCGACGGCACGACGGTCATAATCTCCGGCGTTACCATCACTACTACGGGCTCGGGCTCCGGCGGCATAATGACCACGGGCGGCGGCGTGATGAAGGCATACGGTCTCACCGTAACCACAAGCGGGCAGTCCTCTGCGCCCATCCGCACGGACCGCGGCGGCGGCACGGTGTACGTTGAGGGAGGCACTTTCACCTCGAACGGACTCGGCTCCCCCGCGATATACTCAACGGCGGATATAACCGTCGTCGGGGCTAAGCTTACCTCAAACCTTTCCGAGGGTGTGTGCATCGAAGGCAAAAATTCGATTACGCTTACAAACTGCGAGCTCACTGCGAACAACACGCAGACGAACGGCAACGCGACCTTCCTCGATACCATAATGATCTATCAGTCCATGTCGGGCGACGCGGACAGCGGTACCTCGGCATTCACCATGAAGGGCGGCTCACTCACGAGCAAAAACGGACACGTGTTCCACGTGACGAACACCAACGCCGTCATTACGCTTGAAAACGTGACTGTCGTCAATGAGGATGCGGACGGCGTTCTCCTCTCCGTCTGCTCGGACGGCTGGAGCGGCGCATCCAACATTGCGGCGCTGATCGCCGTAAATCAGGCGCTTGAGGGCAGGATACTCGTCGGCAGCGATTCGGTTCTGACTCTCTCGCTCACAAACGGATCATCATTCACAGGCATGATCGGCGGCAATATCACTAACGCCAAGGGGACGACGGTTTCGACCGAGGTAGGGACAGTTTCCGTCACCGTTGATTCCGGCTCAACATGGACACTGACAGGAGATACCTACATCACCGAGTTCAACGGCGATGCTTCGTGCATAATATCGAACGGCTATACTCTGTACGTAAACGGAGCTGCACTGAAGGGAACAAATTGATCGCTTGCTTAACCGACGGTCATAAATTACAAGTACAGGAGGTGCGATCATGTCCCTGATATCCGGCTTGATCAATTCTTTTAAAGGAAAAAACAAAGAGCAGGTCGTTACGGAAAGGCCCTGCTCCAACTGCCCCAGCGACTGCGCTATTGCAGGCGACGCATGCACCGTATGTGAGCCTTACAAAAAGAAGCTGATAGATACGCTTTACTACGTCGATCATCTCGACGAGTTCCTTGCCAAATACGAGGTCGCCGATCTTAGCGGCGGGCAGGTCGTCAACTGTCCCTACTGCGGAGCGCACTCATCCGACCCACTCGTCTGTGAATACTGCGGAAGCAAGCTTTCAGACGGCGTCGGTAAGATAAAAGTCGAAAAAGCCAGCGACATTCCGAACCCAATCATGCAGGCTCAGGATATTATTTTCGAGCGTGCCGAATGTGTTATCAAGCAGTATTCAAAAACCGAAGCATCGTCAAAGGGACTCCTCGCCGAGCTGTTCTCTTCCATCACCGGCAGCAAGGCTGACGAAAGCGAGAATCCTCTCGGCGCCAAGATGAGCGAGGCGGAGATAAAAGAGGCCGCTTCGCTGTACGGAGTCGGTCTTTCCGAATATCTTACAGGACTTGACAACGGCAAATATCTCACTCTCGCCGGTAAAAAGGCGCTTGACAGTTCGGCTTCGAGCACCACGGCAACCGTCATTCCCGGGGTAGCGGGCGTGGGTATGCTTGCCGGAGCTCTGCTCG
>CALEPU010000109.1 GCA_937913075.1 uncultured Clostridia bacterium | reverse complement strand
CCATCACCTCATCCCGAAGCTGGGCGACGACCTGCGGGAGGTCGTTGAATGTCTGACTTAGACTAGAAAAAGTTGTCACTTTAGGAGGCAAAAAAGAAAGTGACAACTTTTTCTAGTCTAAGTCAGGAGTTATTTCAGACTCTTGATGATTTGATCGACATATTTGTCGGACACAGACTGATATTCTCCTTTATCGTAGTGGAGAAAAGGTGCGGCTGCTGCAAAACGTAGCCGAGCCTGTCCTGAAGCCAGAGCTGGCTCCGCTCTCTGTAATCGACGCCGTCTATCAGGATGCGTCCCTCTGTGGGCTCATAGAAGCGGCAGACGAGATTGACTATCGTGCTCTTGCCCGCGCCCGTCTCGCCGACGAGGGCTATGGTCTGCCCCGCCGAAACCTCAAGGTCGAAATGCTCTAAAACCTTTTCGCCGTTTTTATATTGGAAGCTGACGTCCTCAAACTTAACGTCGCCAATAAGCTCCTCCCAGTTCTCGCGCTTGGGCTCAAAGCTCGTGCCGTACTTTTCAATGACCTCGGGCGTATCCGCGATATCGCAGGGAGTCTCGAGCAGCGCTATAACGCGCTCAGCCGAGGCCTGTGCGGACTGCATCTCCGCAAATATGCCCGCAAGCTGCTGTATGGGCTCGAATATGCCCGTCGAATAGGATATGAAGGTGGCAAGCGTGCCGACCGTAACGGTGCCGAAGGCAATCCATCTGCCTGTCACGCTCATGCCGCCCGCATACAGCGCAAGACCCGTGCCGACAGCGCCGAGGCACATGACTATCGGCGTGAACATTGCCGAAAGCACCGCCGCCCTTATGGCGGACCTGCGCATCCTGCCCGTCTCTTCCCTGAATTCCTCGCTGTTGCGCTGCTCGCGCACGAGCGTCTTGGTCGTAACCGCGCCGATTATGCCCTCGTTCAACGCGCCGGTTATCTTGGAATTCTGCTTCTTTACGTCGCGGTAGTGCTTCAATATCTTCCGCTGGAAATAGACGCAGATTACGGCAAGCGGAGGCAGCACGGCAATGACTAAAAGCGCAAGCTTCCGGTTCAAAACGAGCATCATTATAACTATGCCCACAACGTACGAGCCCGACCAGAGTATATCGACCATGCTCCAAGCCAAAAGCTCGGAAAGATTGGCAACGTCGGAAACCGTTCTTGCCATTATGTAGCCGACGGCAGTCTTGTCGTAATACGAGAAGGAAAGCTCTTGCAGCTTAGTAAAGGCGTCCTGCCTGATGTCGAAGGCTATCTTCATCTCGAGCCTGCCTGAGCCCTTGATGAACGAAAGCACGCCGAGCGCCTGCAATATGATGAACGCCAGATAAACGAGCGCGAACGGGATTATCCTCTCGGTATAAGAGCCGACTATGATATGGTCTATCGCGTACCTCGTAAGCAGCGGATAAACTATATCTATGGCCGCGACGAGCACGTTCGCCGCAATTACGAAAAGCATCGTCTTTTTTGAGCGAAGCGCGTAGTTTACGAGCTTTCGCCAAAGCTTGAAGTCGACCTTTTTTTCAAACTCCTCCTCTTGAAGAGCAGAGGTTTCGAGTTCTTCCATCAGACTTCGCCTCCTTTCAGTTCGGGCTCGGTCTCGCCAAGCTCCTCCTCCGGCATGTTCTGGATACGCGCAATGCGCCTGTAAAGTCCTTCCCTCTCGATAAGCTCGGCATGGGTGCCCTGATCTACAAGCCTGCCGTGCTCCAGCACGAGTATCTTGTCCGCCGTGGAGAGGGTCGTTATCCTGTGAGATATCATAAAGGTAGTGCAGCTTCCCCTGCGGCTTTGGAGCGCCTTTCTTATTGATGCGTCGGTCTCGGTATCAACTGCGCTCATGGAGTCGTCAAGTATGATTATCGGCGCAGCCTGCATGAGCATTCGCGCTATCGCCACGCGCTGCTTCTGCCCGCCGGAGAGGGTGACGCCGCGCTCACCGACGACGGTGTCGTAGCCCTTTTCAAAGCCCATTATGACGTCATGCACTGCGGCGACCTTTGCCGCCTCCGCAACTCTTTCGACTCCCGCTTCGGGCTCGACTATTCTTATATTGTCGAGAATAGTCCTCGAATAGAGGAAGGGCTCCTGCAAGACTATTCCGATGTTCCTCCTCAGATGATGGCGCTCGATATCGTTGACGTTAACGCCGTCTATGAGTATCTCGCCGCTTGTTGCGGTGTAGAGCCTCTGCAAAAGCTGTACGAGGCTCGATTTGCCGCTGCCCGTGGAGCCGAGTATGGCTATCGTCTCACCCCTCTTGGCGGTAAAGCTGACGTCTTCAAGCACGTTTTCGGTGCTGTCCTCATAACGGAAGCTGACGTGCCTGAATTCGATATCGCCCTTGATCTCGGGGGTAAGCGCAAGCCCGGGCTCCTCCTCGAGGGGCGCGGACATTATCTCGCTGAGCCTGCCGACGGAAACCGACGCCTTGCCGAGATCGGCGAGTATCCTGCCGAGCTGACGCACCGGCCATGTGAGCATCGAGGTGTAGGAGGTGAAAACGAGCATCTCGCCTACCGATATCCTGCCCTGTATCGTGAAATACACGCCGACGGCAAGCGAAAGCAATATCTGCGTATAGCCTATCGCGTCGGAGCCGGACCAGTAATAGCCCATGAGGTAGGTAACCTTGAGCGTCTTGTCCCTGTAATCACGGTTTTTCTTTGTGAAGCTTTCAAGCTCCTGCTTCTGCTGACCGAATGCGCGCACTACTCTCACGCCGGAAAGGTTTTCCTGTATCGCCGCGGAAAGGGCGCCCTCCGCCTCATCCGAATCGTTGAACGACTTCTTTACCGCCTTGAAGTAAACGAAGCTCGATATGAACAAAAGCGGCATCAAAAGCACCGACCAGAGAGTGAGCTTGGGGTCGATATAGAGCATTATCGCAGCGGCGGTGACTACCATTAGCACCGTCCTGACGATTTCGAGGAGCTGATTTTCAATAAAGCGCCTGACGGTATCGACGTCGGAGGTGCATCTCTGCACAAGATCGCCCGTAGAAACGTGCTTGTGGTAATCATAAGGCACGTTCGCAAGGTGGGTATAGAGATCGTCTCTGGTGTTCTTTGCGATCTGCTCGCCCGCGTAGGAGATAAAGGTCCTCCTGAGGAACGCGCCCAGAGC
>CALEPU010000108.1 GCA_937913075.1 uncultured Clostridia bacterium | reverse complement strand
TACCCCGCACCCGGGGGAGATGGCGCGCCTTTGCGGCAGCACGGTCGCAGAAGTGCTTTCCGAGTTCACACTCACGGCAGTGCGTTTTGCTGCGGAACACAACTGCACCGTACTGCTGAAATCCGCAAGGAGTGTTATCGCTTCGCCAACCGGCGGGATAAGGTACAACATTACGGGCAACAGCGGCTTAGCCAAGGGCGGCAGCGGCGATGTGCTCTGCGGCATAATAACGGGGCTCTTGGCTCAGGGGGCTAGCGTTTATGACGCCGCCTCGCTCGGCTCGTATCTTCTCGGCTGCTCGGCGGAAAAGGCTTTGGAGCTTCTTTCCGAGAGGTTCATTACCGCTTCGGACGTAACCGGCGCCATTGCCATGACGCTTGAAAAACTCAGTAATAACAAGATTTGAATATGCACGGGAGGTTTTGCTATGATCCTACTTAAAGGCGGGAAGGTATTCCCGATGGACACTAAGGAAGAGCGCAGCTTCACAGGCGACGTGCTCACAGAGAACGGCAAAATAATCGCAGTCGGAGAGGACCTTGCGGGGATAGCCGCAGGCGCCGAGGTGATAGACGTATCCGGCTGTACGGTGCTGCCGGGCATAGTCGAC
This sequence comes from uncultured Clostridia bacterium, assembly GCA_937913075.1. GTDB lineage: Bacteria > Bacillota > Clostridia > Christensenellales > CAG-138 > UBA3857. The sequence goes on along the minus strand of CALEPU010000108.1, from coordinate 9,845 downwards.
GCCCACTGCCACATCGGAATGTGGGAGGACAGCATGGGGTTCGAGGGCGACGACGGCAACGAGATGAGCGATCCCTCGACCCCGGAGATGCGCGCAATAGACGGCATTAACCCCTATGACAAATGCTTTGAGGAGGCTTTGGAGGGCGGAGTCACTACCTGCGTTACGGGTCCCGGCAGCGCGAACGTCGTTGGCGGCACCTTCGTTGCCATTAAAACCCACGGCAGCAGCGTTGAGGATATGATACTCCGTGAGCCCGTCGCAATGAAGGCGGCGTTCGGCGAGAACCCCAAGCGGGTCTATCACGGACAGAAGAAGATATATACCCGCATGCAGGTCGCGGCAACGCTCCGGCGTACGCTCGTAAAAGCGATAAACTACGACAACAAGCTCAAAGCCTCAAAGGACGACCCGTCAAAGGCTCCGGACCGCGATCTTGCTATGGAGGCGCTGCTGCCCGTTATCCACAGGGAGCTGCCCTTAAAGGTCCACGCTCACCGTGCGGACGACATTTTGACCGTGCTCCGTATAGCAAAGGAATTCAATTTGAGGATAACCCTCGATCACTGCACCGACGGCTGGACCATACCCGAGCTTTTGAAGCGGGGCATTAAGGACACCGGCGCATCCGTCATTATAGGACCCCTTTTAACCGATAGGAGCAAGATAGAGCTTAAAAACAAGAGCTTTGAAGCTCCCCGTGTTCTGTACGAAAACGGCATAGAGTTCGCAATGATGACCGACCATCCCGTTATCCCCGAGCAGTATCTTACAGTCGCCGCGGCGCTATCCGTAAGGGAGGGTCTGCCCGAGTATGAGGCGCTGCGCTCCATCACGATAAACGCGGCAAGGGCAACGGGCATAGACGACAGAGTCGGCAGCCTTGAAGTCGGAAAGGATGCGGATATCGCGGTATTTGCCGGCGATCCTTTGGACAGCCGCGTACGCTGTGTTCTTACCATGGTCAACGGCGAGGTCTGCCGCAATGAGCTTTAATTCCGGCGATACGGATTGCTTCGATATACCGGCAGCAAAGGCGGAGCTGAGAAAGGCGATCCGTGAAGCGCGGCGAGCGCTTGATCAAAACGAAAGGCAGGTGCAGGCTGCGGCGGTGGCTGAGCATATCGCTCATCTTCCGCAGCTGAGCTTGATGCATGGCGGCGTGTTGCTCGCCTATATGCCCATGAGGTATGAGCTCGATATCCTGCCGGCGGTTTTAAAGCTGCGCGGCTTGGGATTTGAGATAGCGTTCCCCCTCTGCACGGAGGAGCACGGTCTGCGTCTGCTGATCCCGCCGGAGGACGGCTTCCGCAAAGGCGCATACGGCATAACGGAGCCCGTGCCGGAGCTGTCGCGTGAGGTGGCGCCTGAGGATCTTGCCGCTATACTCCTGCCCGCCATAGGCTTTGACAAAAGCTTTGCGAGGCTCGGGCAGGGCGGCGGCTATTACGACAGACTCCTCGCAAAGACTTCGTGTCTCACCGTCGCATGCGGGTTCGACTGCCAGCTTGTGGAAAGGGTCCCGACCGAGCCCTTTGACAGAAAGGTCGATATCATCGTCACTCCCTCGTGGGTAGGTGAAGGAAGCGCGGAATAATATTGCGCCGTTTTATAAAAACTGTCGAATTTACTATTGAATGACACAAGATATAGTGGTAAAATAATAGCGTTAAGGAGTATGTAGTATGCGCGTTATCGCCGGCACAGCCAAGGGCAGGCTGCTTGAGGCGCCAAAAGGCATGAGCACCCGCCCCACCTTGGCAAAGGTCAAGGAGGCGGTTTTCGGCATGATACAGTTTGACGTGCCGTATGCCAACGTGCTCGATCTTTTTGCGGGCAGCGGCGCACTCGGTATAGAGGCGTTGTCTCGCGGCGCAAAGTCCGCTGTCTTCTGCGACGCAGACAGGCAGGCGGTCACGGTGGTAAAGGCCAACCTGAAAAGGCTTGGCTTTGAGCGGAACGCGCGCGTCTTCTGCGGCGATGCGATCGCAATGCTTTCCACACTGGCGGGGGAGCAGTTCGATATAGTTCTGCTGGACCCTCCATACAGCTCCGATCTTGCTTCCCGTGCCTGCGCAGCTTTGGCGGAGTATGAGCTTTTGAGCGAGGACGCCGTTATAATTTGCGAGCACAGCAGGGACAATCCGCCGGTGCTTTCATCGCCGTGCTATACCGCGCGCGAGGCAAGAAAGTACGGCGACTGCTATATCACCCATATCACCTACAACAAGGAGCGGCGGATACTATGAGCATTGCTGTTTTCCCGGGCAGCTTCGATCCGGTCACGGTCGGTCACGTGGATATCATCAGAAGAGCGGCGGGTATGTTCGATAAGCTGTTCGTTACCGTCACCCAAAACCCGGGCAAGGAGGGCGGCGCTTTCACCGTGGAGGAGCGGCTTGAGCTCCTGCGGGATGCGACGGAGGGCATAGCCAACATCGAACTCGGCGTCTGTGGCGGCATACTTGTGGAGTATTGCCGCGAGGTCGGAGCAAACGTGATAGTCCGCGGCATAAGGAGCGGCTCCGACGTTGAGTATGAGCTCATGCTCGAGTCCGTAAACACGAGGCTCGCGCCCGAAATACAGACGGTTTATCTGCTGGCAAAGCCGGAGCACGCCTACATAAGCTCCAATCTCGTGCGCCAGCTCATCAAAACAGGCATTAGCATTGAGGGGCTTGTACCGAATGCTGAGCATAAAACTTTAAGGAGAGTATAAACTTATGGAAACCAAGGATGTTGAAGAGCTTACCATTAAAAGTTTTGAGAAGATCAGCGAGCTCGAAAAGGCGATCGAATCAAGCCCTGCTCCCAGGTTCAGCGGCAGCGACAGGCGCATTGTCGATACCGAGGAGATGTTCGATATCATCGGCGATATCAAGGTAACCATCCCCAAGGATATCCGCAGGGCCAACAGCATACTTGCCGACGCGGAGAATATTACCGCCAACGCCGAGAGCTATGCTACCGAGCTTGTTGATAACGCACAGTCCCGCTGCGAGCAGATATTGCAGGAGGCGGAGGCGAAGCGCGACGCTATGATCGCCAAGGCAGAGAAGGACGCCGAGGATATCGTTGCCAAGGCAAACGCCGAGAGGGAGCGCCTGATTTCCGAGCACGAGGTCACCGCAGAGGCGGAGCGCCGCGCCGATCTGCTTGAGCGCAAGGCGGAGTATAATGCAAACCTCGTATACGACAACGCAAAGGCGTACGCCGACGACGTGCTGGGCAGCCTCATGCGCTTCCTTGAGGAGTATTATTCCATGGTAGAGGTCAACCGCAAGGATCTCGGCGTTGTGCCCCAGCCCGATTTCAACAAGGCTCCCGCACAGGCGGAGGAGCCCGTTCAAACCGAGGAGGAGCCCGAGGAGCAGCCCGAGGATGACGATGAGGGCATCTTCGGCTTCTTAAAGCGTAAAAAGAAAAAGCCCGACTCCGAGGAGGAGTGAGACCCCGTCCATAGGTCGTAAAGTATAATTCGGTAAGAACATCATCAAGGGACCGCTGCATTAATGAGCAAAAGCAGCTTCCGTGCAGCAGTCGTCCTCGAACGCAAGTGATTTCGGCAGACGATTGGCGAGCTTGCTCGCCGCGACCGAAGGGAGCTGCCGTAAATCACTTGCGATTCGCTAAATTAATACCGTTAAAAAACAAGCATGGCTCGCTCAAAATTGCGCCATGCTTGTTTCTATGGGCTTTGTCTCAAATATATGCTTAATGCAACAGACCCTTTTCATTAACACCTTAATATCATTGATCTCGCGGTCGGGTTATTTAAACGACGGGTCGTCTTATGATGATCCTTGCATATACAAAGGACGCCGCAGCGGCGAGAAAAACGCAGAGCATTATCGCCGATACGCCGCCTGCCCGCACGGAATAAACCGCGCCTTCAAACGGCTGCGCAAATGAGGCGGAGGTTTCCGCCGAGCCGCTGGCACAAGGGTAGAGCAGCCGGCAGACCGCATATGATACGCCGCCCGTCAAAAGCTTCGCCGCAAAGTAGTGCCGCGCGGACAACTCCTCAAAGAAAAGCTTCGACTGCATAAAAACGCAGACCCCGCCAAAGCTCAAAAGCCCCGAGCAGAGCGCAAGAGCCTGCTCCAATGCGAAGGCGTCCGCAAGTGCGGCGCGGCCGAGAAGAGCGACGCCGTTCGTCATTTCAAAGAGTCCCGATATCAACGAGGCGGCAACGCCGCTCAAACCGCCGAAGACGCCCATGCTGTCCGCAACGGCTATTATAACGCGGAAGAATACAACCGTTCCGCCCACCTTTAATACGGCGCTCACTGCGCCTGATATCGCCAAGGCAAGGCTTGCGTGTCCTTCGGGAGCAAGGGGGACTTTCCCGCGATCCTGCGCCTTGCATCCATTCACGGCGATTTCCGAGTCAGCGGCTTGCCTGCGCTCCAAAACAATGAGCGCAAGGGTAAATATCAGCGCAGGAAAGTAATGAGCCGCGGCAAGCACCCATCCCGCCCATGCTGCGGAAAAGAGCCTTGACGCGACCAGCACGCAGACGAAAAACGGGTTCATCTGGTTTAAGGCTGCGCAGAGCATTGAGGCTTGCGCGCGAGTGCTGCCCTGCTCAAAGCGCCTTCTGCATATTATCGCCGCAGAGGGCGTGCCGCACAGAGCGCACAGCAGCCACTGCCAAAGCCCCTCTGCCGCCGATCCGAGCTTTGAAGCCTGCCTCCGACGCAAGTGTCCGTCTGCACCGGTCAAATACTGCCCGCAGACCATAAAGGGGAAGAGGCATGGCAGCACGTCCTCGGCAAAAAGCCGCAGTCCTTCGGCGGCTCCCTCCGCAGCGGCGCCGCTCTTGAAAAGCAGGAGCCCCGCCAATGCAAGCATCACAATATAAAAAGCGTATCCCATGGAACAATATATGCCGGGATACGCCTGATAAGGACCTTATGATTTTTAGCGGCGTGCTGCGGTTAAACTATGCTCAAACGACTGTAAGTCTGTGCGACGAGTCCTCGTCAGCGCCTCGCTCGTATGGACGGGCAAGCGCGTGAAGCCTATGCGCAAGCGCGCTTTTTTCAAGCACGGACCTTGCCTTTTCGCCAAGCGCGTTCCTGTCCGCAGCCTGCATTATTACAGGGATAGATGCACCCGATACCAGCCTTGAAGCAAGCCCTTCAGCGCCCTTTGCCATGCCGAGCACACGCGCATAAAGATACCCGTCGTCCGCCGCGGCCGCTCCTTGGAGCGCTTCCGTTATACCGAGCAGAGCGCTCATGCTGATGCGCTTCAATCGCGCCATGGTGTACCGCTTGGACTTGACTGCCGAAAGCATGCGGTCGATATCGCCCTCGGCAACCGAGTGCCTGATAAAAAGGTTTTCAAGCCCCTCCGCGACCTCGGGCAGCGCGGCGATCTCCTCCGCGCTCATACTGCGAAAGCGGCTTATCACCGCATCGGAGAGGCGCGCGGCGAGGGCAGGGCAGAGCCCCTTGCGCATCTGCTCGGCAATGTCGCTTAAAACGTCCCTCGGCAGAGCGGCGTTGAGACTGTCGAAAAGCCTCTCGCTCATCCTGCCGATATCGGCTGCGGGAGCAAGCGCGCGCCTTATTGCAGCGGCGGAGCTGAACTCGCCGTTAAGCTCGCCTTCGTCATACGCGCCGCCTACTCTTTTTATTGCAAAGACCTCTGTTGACGGAGAGTGTTTTTTGACTGCCCGCAGGTATTCTAAGCCCAAAGTGTCGTTGGGACCAAGCTCGGCGGCCCCTGCCGAAGCCATCGCCTTGGGGTAGCTCTGCCCTAAGGCTAACGCCGCGCGCAGCGCATTGGGGTCAGGCTCGCTTTCCGATACCTTGCGAAGGAGGCCAAGATCTCCGCTCTCGCTTCCGAAGCAAAGCGCGTCAAGCAGCCCGCTTCCTGCGAGTATCCTCACAGCGCCCGAGGCAAACCGCTCCGCGCATGCGACCGAGAACACCTCCGGCAATTCTATTACCATATCGGCTCCGCTGCGGAGCGCCCAAATTGCCCTTGTGAACTTATCGGCCACGGCGGGCTCTCCGCGCTGCACAAAATCGCCGCTCATTATCACGACGGCGGCTTCGGCGTTTGCAAGCCGCTTCGCCTCCGCAATATGATACCTGTGACCGTTGTGAAAGGGATTGTACTCGGCAATTATGCCAACACAGCGCATTTTTCACCTCAAATATAAAAATTTATATTATTTTTCGGATACCAAAATTCCCATATATATGTTATAATCTAATTTGGTGTGACCGTCAACTCTTTTTTGGCGGCGCCCGCGTAAACAGCGTTATTATTTTTTATCAGGAGGAGCTATATCATGTCTGTTATCGACAGCATCAAGGCAAAGGCAAAGTCCGTCAGGAAGCATATCCTGCTGCCCGAGGGCACGGAGGAGCGCACCGTTCAGGCCGCTCAGCGCATCATTGAGGAGGGCATAGCCGATATCTCCCTCTTAGGCAATGAGGATGAGATTAAGGCGGTCGCCGCCAAGTTCAACGTCGATCTTTCCGGCGTCGGCATTATCGACCCTGTCAAGCATCCCGACTTCAACACCTACGTCGAGCGCTTCTATGAGATGCGTAAGGCAAAGGGCGTCGATATGGAAAAGGCAAACAAGATGATGCACGATCCTCTCTTCTTCGCCTGCATGATGATAAAGGACGGCAAGGCGGACGGCATGGTCGCCGGCGCTATCAACACCACCGGCAACACCCTGCGTCCCGGTCTCCAGATAATTAAGATGGCTCCCGGTATCAGCACCGTTTCCTCCTGCTTCATTATGGAGGTTCCCAACTGCCGGTACGGCGATAACGGCGTGTTCGTGTTTGCCGACTGCGCCGTCAATATCGACCCCACTGCGGAGCAGCTTGCCGCCATCGCCATCTCCTCCGCAGAGAGCGCAAAGAGCCTCGTAGGCATTAAGGAGCCCAAGGTCGCCATGCTCAGCTTCTCCACCAAGGGCAGCGCCAAGCATGAAAACGTCGATAAGGTCGCCAACGCCACTGCCATGGTGAAGGAGCTTGCTCCCGAGCTTAACGTCGACGGCGAGCTTCAGGCTGACGCCGCGCTGGTCGAAAAGGTCGGTCAGCTTAAAAGCCCCGGCAGCCCCGTTGCGGGTCATGCCAACGTGCTCGTGTTCCCCGACCTGCAGGCCGGCAATATCGGCTATAAGCTCGTGCAGCGTCTTGCCGGCGCTACTGCCGTCGGTCCCATCTGCCAGGGCTTCGCAAAGCCCATCAACGACCTGTCCCGCGGATGCAGCATCGAGGACGTAGTCTCCGTCGTCGCCATCACCGCAGTTCAGGCTCAGAGCCTCTGATAAAAAGCTTAGTTAGGAGTATTCGTTATGAAGATTTTGGTCATCAACGCAGGCAGCTCTTCGCTCAAATATCAGCTTATCGACGTCGATAACGGCGCCGTCATAGCCAAGGGTCTTTGCGAGCGTATCGGCATTGAGAACAGCAAGCTCACATATAAGCCCACCGGAAAGGAGCCCTTTGAGCTCGTTCGGAATATGAAGGATCATACCGACGCCATCAAGCTCGTGCTCGATGCTCTCGTGGATCCCGTTCACGGCGTTATTGCCGATATGAAGGAGATCGACGCCGTCGGTCACAGGGTCGTCCACGGCGGCGAGAAGTTTAATAAGTCCGTCGTTCTTACCGATGACGTCATCAAGGCTATCGAGGAGCTTTCCGAGCTTGCTCCCCTGCATAACCCCGCCAACCTCATGGGCATTCGCGCCTGCATGGCGATAATGCCCACCACCCCGATGGTCGCCGTGTTCGATACCGCCTTCCATCAGACCATGCCCGAAAAGGCTTTCCTTTACGGTCTGCCCTATGAGGCTTATACCGAGCTCAAGGTCCGCCGCTACGGTTTCCACGGCACCAGCCATGCCTATGTCACCGGCAGGGCGCTCACCTTCCTCGATAAGCCCGTCGACGAGACCAAGATCATCACCTGCCATCTCGGCAACGGCTCTTCCGTTTCCGCAGTCAAGGGCGGTAAGTGCATTGATACCTCCATGGGCTTCACTCCCCTTGAGGGTTTGCCCATGGGCACCAGGTGCGGCGATATGGATCCCGCGATCGTAGCTTACCTCATGAACAAGCTCGGTCTTGACCGCGCAGGCGTCGATAACTATATGAACAAGAAGAGCGGTATGCTCGGTATCTCCGGCGTCTCTTCCGATTTCCGCGACCTCGGCGAAGCCTCCAAGCAGGGCAACAAGCGCGCAGAGCTCGCCCTTGCCACCTTTGCCTATAAGGTAAAGAAGTACATCGGCTCCTATGCGGCAGCACTGAACGGCGTTGACGCTATCGTCTTCACCGCCGGTGTCGGTGAGAATGACCGCGGCATGCGCGCCATGATAATGGAGAATATGGAGTATCTCGGCGTCGATTTCGATTTCGACTACAATATGAGCGCGCCCCGTGGGGAAGAGATCGTTATCTCCAAGCCCACCAGCCGCGTCAAAGTGCTCGTCATCCCCACCGATGAGGAGATGATGATCGCCAAGGATACCGCAAACCTTGTCAGGTAAGCGCTTCCAATACGAATACGGGGCGCCGACGGCTGCTGCATTTGGGAATTCGGCAGTAAATATATTTGATACAGCCGTTGACAATGCCGCCTTGTGCGTATAAAATATTTAAGGTTATCTTGTTATATCCGTTACTGTGGGGTTTGAGCAGTGGAGCTTAACGTTGCTGCGGAGCTTAGGTCGGTCGGCAGGGTCGGCAAAGCCCATATCGAGCAGGCAATGGAGCCGGTCGATTTCGGCGGGCATAGGGTGGTTTTTGACGCTCCCATCAAGCTTGATATAAGCTGGTCCTTCGATGGCGAGGGTCTTGCCGTCGCGGGTGAGCTTGCAGGCTTCACGCTGATGAACTGCACCAAATGCGATACGCAGTTCAGCAAGGACTTCACCGTTCCCTTTTCGGAACGGTTCCTCCGTATCTCCGAGGAGGAGGCGGAGGAGCTTGAGTGTTACACCTTCGCGGGTGAGACGCTCCCTCTCGATAAGATGGTGCTCGATCTTATCCTGCTCAACGTACCGATGTACGGTTTGTGCAAGCCCGGCTGCAAGGGGCTCTGTCCCACCTGCGGCGCCAATCTCAACATTACGCAGTGTGCGTGTTCGGATGCGACGGTCAATCCCGCTTTCGCCTCCTTGAAAGAACTTGCGCAGCTGCTCAAGGATCAATAGGAGGTTAAGACTATGGCAGTCCCTAAACGTAAAACATCCAAAGCAAGGCGCGATCAGCGTCGTGCCAACTGGAAGATCAGTGCTCCCGCTCTGGTGGAGTGCCCCCAGTGCCATCAGAAGAAGCTGGCACATAGGGTTTGCAGGCACTGCGGTTATTACGATGGCGAGCAGGTCATCGTAATGGATAACGAGGAGAAATAATTTTTCCCCGCTGTATTGTCAATAAGAGGAGGGCGGCACGGTCCTTCGGGCAAGGGTTACCCTCCTCTTTTGATATGCCTATGCCGTCCGTAACAAATATATAAAATTATTCGCGGCAGATATTATTGACATACCGCACTTAAATGTGTATAATTATTCCCGCCGCAAAAAACGGAGGCTAACGGGGTGTGGCGCAGTCCGGTAGCGCACGTGCTTTGGGAGCATGGGGCCGGAAGTTCAAATCTTCTCACCCCGACCAGTTGTGGCCTCGTGGTCAAGAGGCTAAGACACCGCCCTTTCACGGCGGTAACAGGAGTTCGATTCTCCTCGAGGTCACCATTTTTTATTAAGGGCCTTTAGCTCAGTTGGTCAGAGCGGTCGGCTCATAACCGATTGGTCCGCGGTTCGAGTCCGTGAAGGCCCACCAATCAAAATAAAACAT
>CALEPU010000107.1 GCA_937913075.1 uncultured Clostridia bacterium | reverse complement strand
CAATCGTCTGCCGAAATCACTTGCGTTCGAGGACAACTGCTGCACGGAAGCTGCTTTTGCTCATTAGTACAACAGCCGCCGTATTTTTTTACACCCTTCTAAATATCATAAAGCATGGCAATAAAGGGTGCAAAAAGACAGGTGGCGCTGCTTGCCTCGTCCAATCTCGTGCTGCAGCTCATGGGCTTCGTCTACCGTATGCAGCTCACAAAATATGCCGGAGCGGAAGCGCTCGGGCTCAATTCGCTCATAATGCAGATTTACAGCCTCGTCGTGTCGGTGTGCATATCGGGGCTTTCTGTTTCTGTCACGGCATGTGCGGCGCGGCTCACGGGAGGCGGAGCGGCAGAGCAGGACACGCCGCAGAGGAATATAAACTCCCTCGGCAGCAGGATGCACGGACTGATCAAAAAAGCAGTTGCGGTTTATTGCGGGCTTTGGCTCTTGGCAGCGCTGCCGATATTCTTTTTGCGTGAGCGTATAGCGATAAACGCTCTCGGCAGTCCGGGAGCGGGCACAACGCTTGCGGTAATGCTCGTCTGCATTTTTATGACGGGGCTTGAAAACGTCCTCAAAGCCGCGCACATGGGCTCGGGACTTGTCGGAAGATGCGCCGCAAGCGAGCTTTGCGAACAGGCAGTCAGGTTTGCGCTCGTCATACTGATGCTCATAAACCTCCCTCACGAGGGGAGGGTCAGAACCTCCTTCTTCATAATGCTCGGCATGACCGCAAGCGAAATAGTCAGCGTCAGCTTCCTTTCGTGCTCGTTTATCGCAAGCTTCGGTATTCGATCGGCAAACAATGCAAAAAGCACGGCGATCGCGGCAAATAATAATGGCGCCACGTACAGTGAGATACTGAAAACAGCTCTGCCGGCGTCGGCAACCGCTATGGCTTCGACGGTCTTTTCGGCAGCCGCAGCGCTTCTGCTTCCAGGCAGGCTCCAAGCCTTCGGTATGCTTGAACAGCAGGCGCTCTCGCTGATAGGCATTATGTCAACGGTCGCTGCGCCGATCACGCTTTTCCCCATGGCGGCAGTTGCGGCTCTCTCCTCGGTGCTGATGCCGAGAATAGCAGCGCGTTATTCGCGGGGCGAGGGCGTAAAGCCGACCGCGTTTAAAGCGCTGCGCGTTACGGCACTGTTCGGGCTCGCTGCGACGCTTCTCATTATCCCCGCTGCGCCGGCAATATCGCAAAGGCTTTTCGGAACGGAGGCTCATATCGCGCTGTTTGCCGCGCTTGGCGTGAAAGCTGTGGTGATCTATTTGCAGGTCGTGTCCGTTGCGGTGCTCAACGGAGCAAAAAAGCAGGGGATCGTGCTGGTCTACGCCATAGGAGGAGAGCTCTTTCAACTCGTGCTTATGCTTTTGCTCACGCCTGTGCTCGGCATTTACGGCTATATAGCCGCAATGATACTCGGGGAGCTTTTAAGACTGCTGTGCAACATAGACGCAATCTCGGCGCTGCCGAAATAAGCAAAACTCCCGCCCGCTTCTTTTGACATAGACTGCCGCTTGTGCTATGATATAAACAGTAAATTCCGCGGAGGTCGTTATGAACAAAAGGACAAAAGCGCCAAGCTGTGCTTCGGCTTATGATACCGCGCTCAAATTCCTTGCGCCAAAGGCACGCACTGTGCGCGAGGTCGAATTAAAGCTCGACGAGGGCAATTACTCCGAGGGCGAGATAATGCAGACCGTTGAGCGGCTTTGCGACGCCGGTCTTTTAAACGACGCCGCTTATGCGCACGATTTTATCGAGACGAGGCTCAATACCAAGCCCGTCTCAAAGCATCGTCTGAGGGAACAGCTACGCGGGCATTTTGTCCCCGATGAGCTTATCGAAGCGGAGCTTGCGGCGCTGCCCGAGGATACCGAGCTTGAGAACGCAACAGAGGTCGCTGAAAAATACCTGCGCCAGCTTGAAAGTATAGAGGATGCAGCGGAAAAGCTCCGCCGAGTGTACTCACGCTTGCAGACCCGCGGCTTTTCGCATGAGACGATAATGAAGGCGCTGCGCAAAGCGGGGGAGAGTGAAGCCCCCGATCTCGATGAATAACAGCATCAGGATAATCAAATACAAGGAGCTCGACAGCACCAACGCGGAGGCAAAAAGGCTTGCCGCCGGCGGCGCTATATCTGACTGCACCGTCATCATGGCGGAGCGCCAGACGGCGGGCAGAGGCAGAGGCAGCCGCAAATGGCTCAATACCGACGGCGCTCTATTAATGACGATAGTCTGTGAGCACAAAGGTCCTGCGGACGAGCTTCCTTTGCTCGGCTTCGCGGCAGCGCTTGCAGTGCGGAAAGCTCTCGTTCGAATGACCGACGAAAAGTTCGAGCTCTCGGTCAAGTGGCCGAATGACGTTATCGCGGAGCCCGAAAGGAAGAAGCTCTGCGGCATCCTGTCCGAAAGCTTTTCCATCGACGGCAGGGTTTTTGCCGCTGTCGGCGTCGGCGTCGACCTGAACTGCGAAAGCATACCGGGTGGGCTCATGCAGCCTGCGACCTCCGTTTTTATTGAAACGGGAATGAAGCTCGATCCCGATGAAGCCGCCGCAGGTATCGCCGCGGAATACCTGAGGTTAAAAGAGTATCTTTACGAAAACAAAACCGATTTTCTTGACCTCTATTGGCGGAGCTGCTCAACGATAGGTTGGGTCACCGTAACGAAAGGCACACCGGCGGAGCCAGGCGAAAGAAGCAGCGCAGCGGCAAAGTTCGGCGAGGCAGTGGAAATAGCTCCGGACGGCGGTCTCGTGGTGGAATACGAGGATGGGAGTAAAGAAACGGTCTATGCCGCCGACGTTTCCGTAAGGAGCGCCTGTAATATTTCGGAATGGCTCGCTTGTTCACTCCTTCCTCCGAGGAAGCCCGACGGCAACAAGGGCGATAACGGCAGGACCGCAATGATAGTCGGCTCATCCGGCATGGCAGGCGCCGCAGTGATGAGCACCGCCGCCGCGATAAGAGCGGGAGCGGGGCTCACAAAAGCCCTTATCCCGAATGAGATATTCCCCGCGTTCGCCTCGCTTCCCGAGGCCATGCTCGTTATGGACGATGCAAAGGCGGAAGAGCTTGTTTCATGGGCTTCCGCCGTCGGCATAGGCTGCGGCATGGGCGTGAACGACCGCACTGCCGAGCTGCTTAAAACCGTCCTGACATCAAAAAAGCCCTGCGTTATCGACGCGGACGCGCTCAACACCGTGTCAAAGCATAGGGAGCTTTTGGAGCTCCTTCACGAAAACTGCGTCCTTACCCCAGATCGGAAGAGCACACG
>CALEPU010000106.1 GCA_937913075.1 uncultured Clostridia bacterium | reverse complement strand
GCGCTCAGTGGGTATAGGCGCCGAGGGAGCTTCGCTCATGCCGCGCAGCCTGAGGCTGCTTTCCGCGAGCTGCCAAGTGTTTTTGAGATCGAAGCCTATGAGCTTGGACTCGCCCAGCTCCTCCCTCGCGAGCAGCACGCAATCGCCCGTGGGCTCATACGCCTCGCTCTTAACGGCATAGCAGCGCGTTATGCTGCCGCCCGTACCGCTGCCGCAAATGGGGCTGAGCGTGCCTTGAACCTCGGCGTCGACGAAGCACTTTTCGATGCTGCCGCCCTTCAATTCTCCGACTATGCCGCCGGAGCCGCTGCTGCAGTTTATAAAGCTGCCGCGGCTTATGCAGTCGACGATCCTGCCGGAGCTTGAATATGCAATGCCGCCGACCGTGCAGCCTTCAAAAGCGCCGTAAAAATCGCAGTATTCGATTACGCCGGAATTGACGTTCGCTATGCCGCCGCTGTGCTCGCAGGCGGAATACCTTGCGCCGACCGAGCAATGCGAAATGCTGCCGAGGTTTTTGTGTACCAACGCGCCGACTCCGTAAAGCTCGGCGTCCTCCGCCGCGCCGACGCCCGAAATACTGCCGTAGTTCAAGTCGCAAAGCAGCCCGCCGCGGTTTGCCGCCTTGCAGGCATTTATCGAAAGATCCTTTACCGTGCCGTAATTGCTGCCGATATGCAGCCCGTGACCGCCGCTTACGCTGTGCCCCGCGCCGTTCAAAACGCCGCAGAAAACGGGCAGCTCCATATCTCCTTCAAGCTCTATATCCTCAGTCAGAACGTAGCTTCCGTACTTGAATTTGGCTATGCTTCTAAGCCCCGCCTCGTCCGCTATGGCGATATCTCCCACCCTGCCGGGCAGCCTTATTAAAGCGGCGGCGCCAAGAAGCAGCACTGCCGCGGAAATACCGATCGCGAGCAGCCTTTTTGCGCCGGAGCTCGTTAGCACCGCCGCCGTACAGCAGGCGACGCCTATAATGCCCGATAAGGTCAGCAGCAGATCGACGGAAGCCCCCCGCCGCGCCATACCTCCCAAGAGCGCATTGGGCGCTGCAAGCAACAGCGCCGATATTACGAGCGCAGCGGCGGCACAGCAAACAAGCACCGTTGAAAGCGTCCCGCTCCTGCTGCTGCGGTTGTGCAGCTCCAGCGCAAGCGCGCTCTTCTCGTCCTCAAAGCGCTCCAGCTTATCCTCGAGCCAATCTATATTGTACTTGGAATTATCACTCATTTCGGTCGCCGCTGCCCTCCGCATCTTCTCTGCCGACGCCGCTCATCACTCGGTCTCTGATGCCCGAGACCGAGTAACGCTGGGTCTTCCTCAGCTCACGCTCGGCATTGATCATCCTCATGGTCGCCTCATTCACGTCGTTATCTACCCAAGCCTCATCGAGCTGTTCCAATATGGAGCTGAGGCGGCTGACACGAAGCTTTGCGTCCGCTCCGCTTCCGCCGAAAATGAGGCTCAGAATGTAACCTGCGCAGCCTATCGCAAAGCCAATCTCGAATATGACGAAAAGCGCTGTCGCCGCAGGACGGACGCCGGGCAGCAAAAAGCAGACCGCAGCATACAAGATCGCAGCCCCCAAAAGCACCGGGAGCATCCATTTGAGCGCAGCCTGCCACGAGCCGCTCCGCCGGACGGAATCGTATTTTTTTATCAGTGTGTCATACTCACGCTTGCAGGTGCGGTATGCCTCTTTGAATATGCGTCCGTTATCCCCCATGCCGAACCTCTCAGTACAGAAAAATCCAATAATACTATATCATCCGCGCAGCCGTTTGTCAACTTGCAAAAGTCACTATCGGTTGATTTAAAAAGGTTGAAAGGCGGTTCTGCGTATGCTATAATATTTTCGCCACATAATCCAATAACCCGCCACGGGAGCCATGCGCTTTTTTGCTTTGGTAAAAATGCGCTCTCCGTCTTCGCATGCTCTTGTGGCATTGTAAGGATTGTGTGGCAGCAAT
>CALEPU010000105.1 GCA_937913075.1 uncultured Clostridia bacterium | reverse complement strand
CAATCCCCAATCCCCAATCCCCAATCCCCAATCCCCAATCCCCAATCCCCAATACGTTTTTGTTTTTTGAAACTTAATTTAAATAATTTTTAATATAAAATGAATAAAAATAAAAATTATTATAAATAAAAATGTCCAAAATTACTTTAAATTTCTTTGGAGAAAAAATGACAATAAATCAACCAAAGACAATATGTTCTTTAAGAAAAAAAATTTCAGAATTATTCTGTTTAAGTCCTCAAGATGCTGCTGAAATTCTTTTGACCTACAAAAGTAATGGAAATAAAATAACTATTGTAAAAGAAGGAGATTTCGAAGCGTTTTTAAAATCAAAGAATAAGTAACTATGAGTGAAATTGTTTTGTACAGTGTCATAACTTTGGGTGTACTTGGATTGGTTTTGGCAGCCATATTGTACATAGTAGCCCAGAAGTTCAAGGTACAAGAAGATCCTCGCATTGATGAGGTTGTGGCCATGCTCCCTGGAGCCAATTGCGGCGGATGCGGCTTTCCGGGTTGCCGGGGATTGGCGAGTGCCCTTGTGGCAGCCCCCGACATAAGCAACCTGAAATGTCCAGTATCGAGTCAGGAGACGATGAGCCGCATTGGCGCACTGCTTGGCCACGAGGTGGCTGTTGCAGAGCCTAAGATTGCGGTTGTGCGCTGCAACGGCACATGCCAAAACCGACCTGCTGTAACCCGATACGACGGTGCCGACTCGTGCGCTATTGCTGCGGCATTATTTGCCGGCAACACCAATTGCAGTTTCGGCTGTCTGGGACACGGAGACTGCGTAGAGGCCTGCAAGTTCGATGCCATCAGCATCAACCCCAATACCGGCCTGCCTATTGTCGACGACACCAAGTGTGTGGCCTGCGGTGCCTGCGCCAAAGCATGTCCCAAAAACATCATCGAATTACGCAACCGCGGCAAAAAAGACCGCCGGATGTTTGTGTCGTGCGTAAACAAAGACAAAGGTGCGGTAGCACGCAAAGCATGCACTGCGGCCTGCATAGGCTGCGGCAAATGCGCCTCCCTCTGCCCCGCAAACGCCATCACCATGCGCGGAAGCCGCCGCAAGACCCCATACATCGACCGAAGCAAGTGCATAAAATGCTTCTGCTGTCAGGAGTTCTGCCCCAAGGCCGCAATGATAGTAAAACGCACCGCGATAGTTAAGCTGCTGGACGGCAGAAGGAGCTCGGGGCGAGCCGCCCGATAAAACTCAAACGGAGGTTTAAATATGAAGCTCATAATAGCATCGAACAACGCTCACAAGATAGAGGAGATAAAGTCCATGCTCGGCACAAAATTCGCAGTCGTGCAGGGCATGGCGGAGGCGGGAATATTCATCGACGTCGACGAGGACGCGGAAACGCTCACGGGCAACGCCCGCAAAAAGGCCGAGGAGATCTTTGCGGCAGCCGACGGCATGGGGCTTTTATCCCACGGCGACGCGGTGCTTGCCGACGATACAGGGCTGCTCGCGGACGCTTTGGACGGCGCTCCCGGCGTGCGCTCGGCAAGGTATGCTACCGAAGGGCATGACGACGCCGCGAACCGAGCTAAGCTTCTCTCGGAGCTTACAGGCGTTACCGACCGCGCGGCGCACTTTGCCACCGCAATGGTCTTAATAAGGAAGGAAATGCCCGAAATAGAGGCGGTTGGCAGGGTCTACGGTGAGATCACCCGTGAGGAGCGCGGCGAAAACGGCTTCGGTTACGACTCGCTCTTCTATTATCAGCCAATGGAAAAGACCTTCGCCGAAATGACCTCGGAAGAAAAAAATCAAGTGAGCCATAGGAAAAACGCGCTTGCGCTCGTGCTTGCCGCGATGGAATAAGCTGTATGCGGATAGCCGTCATTTCCGACACTCATGGCAGCTTTGCCGCAATAGACCGCTGCCTGCTTCGTGCGGGGGAGGTCGCCTGCTGGTTCCACCTGGGCGACCTTGTTTCCGACGCGCGCTATCTTCAAGAGAAGAGCGGCGTGCCGGTGTATTCCGTTTACGGCAACTGCGACGGCAGCAGCGGCGCCGGCCTATTATGCCCCGAGGAGGTCTTCCCCGCCCCTCAAAGGCTTGCCGCAAACGAACGCGTCGTCACGGTAAACGGCGCAAGGATAATGCTCTGCCACGGGCATGATTACGATGTTGACCTCGCGCCCTTCACTTTAAGCTATCGCGCCGAGGAATTAAACTGCGCCGCCGCCCTTTACGGGCACACGCATATCGCCTCGCTCTCGGCATACGGCGGACTTTTGCTTTTGAACCCGGGCAGCCCCTCGCGCCCGAGGGCGGGAAGAAAGCCCTCGTTTGCCATTATGCAGATCATAGACGGCAAGGTCAATGCGGATATAATAATTCTGTGATATAAGACTAAACGCGAATGTTTTTCATCTAATTTATCGCTTCTCAATAAATTGTTGTTGACTTTTCTCTATTGATATGTTATACTGCCCTCATCAAACCTAAGGGAGGTCAATATGAAGCAAAAAACTCTTGCGCTTTTATTGAAGATCGTGATAGTGGGCGTTGCCGTCTGCGCCGCCGTGGTTTACGCTGCGATAATTCCCGAGACTGGCAAGTCGCTCGCTGAATTAGGCGGCGGTGAATTCGCGCCGATGCTTACGCCCTGGCTCGTTTTCGTCAGCCTGACCGCGCTGCCCGTTGCCGCCGCGCTGGTACTCGCATTCGTGATCGCGGTGAACATAGGGCGCGGGCGCTCCTTCTGCATGCGGAACGCCAAGCTGCTTGCGGTGATCTCTGTGCTCGCAGCGGTCGATTCGGCGTATTTCCTGATTGGCATTCTCGTGCTTTTCTTCCTCGGCATGAACCACCCGGGCATATTCATTCTGTCGCTGATGGTGTGCTTCGCCGGACTTGCCGTAACGGTTGCCGCCGCCGCGCTTTCGCATTATGCGCGCAAAGCCGCCGTGCTGCAAGAGCAGAACGATCTTACCATATAAGGAGGGCGACATGAAAAAGAACGACGAAATTTCCGCCGAGCTGCCCGCAAAAGACGAGGAGCTCATCGCCCTGCCGGGCGAGATAGTATTCAATATCGACGTTATGCTTGCCAAGCGCAAGATGCGTGTGGGCGACCTTGCCAACCGCGTGGGCATCACCATTTCGAACCTTTCCATTTTGAAGAACGGCAAGGCGAAGGCGATAAAGGTGAGCACGCTCATAAAGCTTTGCAGCGTGCTCGACTGCCAGCCCGGCGACCTTTTGGAGTATCGTGCGAAGGATTGACCTGACAAGGGGACGGTTCTTTTGTCAGGTTTTTCGAGTCGAGAATGGAGCGGGAGCTTTGCTTCGTTGACAAGGTGACGGTTCCGTTGTCGGACTTAATTTTAATTCCATGCAAAACGGAGCGGTCTTTTCCGCTCCGTTTCGGTTTATTATTTTACTTTATACCCTTAATTTTTATCTGCACCACGCCGCCGGGGGTCTCTATCTCTACGGTCTCGCCGACCTTATGTCCCAAAAGACCTTTGCCGATAGGCGAATCGTTTGAGATGCGGTTCTTGTAGGGATCCGCCTCGGCGGTGCCGACGATCTGATACTCCGCGTCGAACTTCAGCGTCTTGTTGGTGATCCTGACGGTGTTGCCTACCTCGACGGTATCGGCGTCCAGCACGCTTTCGTCGATGACAACGGCGTTTTTGAGCATCGTCTCAAGCTCGGCGATCTCATACTCGTTCTTCGCCTGGAGCTCCTTGGCAGCGTCATACTCCGCATTCTCGCTCAGGTCGCCCTGTGCGCGTGCCTCGGAGATAAGCTCCGCAATCTCCGTCCTTCTGATGTTCTTCAAATGATTGAGCTTATCCTCCAGCTCTTTAAGACCTTCGGGAGTAAGATGTACCTCTGCCATTTCATTTTACCCTTTCTTTTACGGATTTAACTGCATTATAGCAGGCTTTGCGATTTTGTCAAGCGTCGGCTGCCCGCGGGTTCTACTCCCATTATCGTAACGGATTGGCGCAAGCAAGTCTGAGCTTTCCTGC
>CALEPU010000104.1 GCA_937913075.1 uncultured Clostridia bacterium | reverse complement strand
TTGCCAGCTTTTTATGCAAAAAAAGACCGCCGACTTGACTTTGTCAGCGGTCTGACGGCAGATGCAAAAGCATCTGCCGTGTTGTTTGCATAGAAGCAAATGGTTTTGAACTCCGCTAGTTTTGCGAAGCAAAACAAGCTGCGTTTCGCTATCGTGAAAAGTTTTGCGCTAATCTCCTGCGAAACGCTGAGTTCAAAATCTCGCCGCACATGTACAATGCTCCGCTTGGTTTTGCGAAGCAAAACAAGCTCCGTTTCGCTTTCATTAGCATTTCTGAGCTAATCTCCTGCGAAACGCTGAGTTCAAGATTCAGCCGCGACAGCTATTGACTTTTGCAGGTTTTCTTGGTATGATTAGTTATACAAATCATACTTACGAGGTGAATTCTTATGAACAAGCCGGAAGGCAAATACGCATGGACAGCGACCGTCGGCGAAAAGGGTCAGATCGTTATACCCAAGCAGGCGCGGGAGATATTCGGCATAAAGCCGGGAGATACTTTGCTTCTTTTGGGCGATGCGGAGAGGGGTATCGCCATTCCTCCAAAGGGGGCATTTGCGGAGTTTTTCAGTTCGGCATTTCAGGATATGGACGGTGATAATAAATGAAGCGGATAGCCTTTTTCTGCATCCCTGCACACGGCCACACGAACCCCATGCTCCCTGTTGCCGCAGAGCTTATTAAGCGTGGAAGCATAGTGAGATTTTACTCGTTCAACGAATTCGAGCAGAAGATCTCGGCGACGGGATCGCAGCCGTCCTCATCGTTCTCTTCGGTACTCTTATTGGTTGGAAGCGCGTTTGGATCGTCGGCGTCGCAGCAGGCGTTTTGTCCGACCCGATCGGCAGGCTGTACCGGAAAAAGCGTTATGCTCGCTTGGTGAATAAGCACGAGATAACAACGGATTAACGCCTGCGGCAGTACGCTCCCCTGTCACTCCGCGCCTTTGAGCGCCTCGACCATATCTATCTTTTTATTCTTACGGGCGACCATGAGACCCACAACGAGGGAAACGCCGAAGGTGAGCAGCACGCTTATGAGGTAAGTTGCGGGACCGAGCATGAGCTTGAGCTCATATTCGGAGGCAAGCGCTTTAATGAGCCAATGCAGCACGGCGACGCCTGCGGGCAGCCCTATGACGACGCCTATGACTGTGAGCCAGAGGTTCTGCGTTATAAGCAGCTTTCCTATACTCCTGCTGCGGAAGCCGAGCACCTTTAATGTTGCAAGCTCGCGGCTGCGCTCGATGTAGCTCATCACGCCAAGATTATAGAGCACTACCACACCGAGTATTATCGCGGCGATGCACAGTATGAACACCATGGTATCCATTATCTCGGTGAAGCTTGCAAAGGTATCCATAAGCTGCCTGTGCGACTGCGTGCCCGAGATGATTTCAGAGCTTGTTACATCTTCTTTTTCAATATCGGTAAACACGGAGCTGACGCCGTAATCAATGCCGAGCCTTTCTGCACATGCTCTTGTCATTATGATGCACTCCGTCATTACGGAGCGCGCGTAGCCCACGACCTTGACTGTGTACTCCTCGTCGCTGTCGTATGGCGAGAAGGTTATGTCCTCGCCTACGGCGGCTCTGTCTTTAAGCCTCTGGCAGAGATACACGCCCTCATCCGAAAGGGCAATATGGTCGTTGTTTTCATCTACCACTCGCACAAGGTCACGGGAATTGTCGTAGATCTCGAGCACTACCGTCTCGCCGTCGAGGCTGACGCCCTGCTGGGAGACCCAATCGCCTTCAAGCTCATCGGCAAGGGCGAACGCGGCTTCTCTGTCGGCATCCTCGTTAAGATTAACCTTGGTGCTGTAATTGGATATCCTGTTGTCGAGCAAGTCGAGGAAGCCTGCCATGGTATCGCGCATACCAAGCCCGCCCACGAGCAGCACCATGCAGCCGATTATGCCTATGAGAGTCATTGCCGAGCGGCTTTTATGGCGGCGTATATCCCGCAAATTCCATCTTGTGCCAAAGCTGCCGTGAGCCGTGCCGACCATACGGCTGCTCATAAGCCTCGGCGTGTAGGGGCGCAGAGCATCTGCGGCGGTGCCTCGAAGCTGGCGCCTCACCGAGAGATAGCTTATTGCCGTCAGCAGCAGCACAGTGCCGATAAGCACCGGAATGCAGAAGGAAGGCATCGTCATATCCCAATAAGGCATATCAAAATAAGTGCCCATCATTCCGTTGGGGTTCATAATCAAATAGCAAACGCCATACCCCAAAGCGACGCCTATCGCGCAGCCGATAAGCCCGATGACGAGCCCATATGAGGTGTAATGCGCAAGTATACGCCTGTTTTTGAAGCCGAGCGCCTTCAGCGTGCCTATCTGGAGCTTTTCATTAGTTGCGATGCGGTGCATTGTAGTGACCATAGTGAGTATAGCTATCGCGAGGAATATGACGGGCAGTATTGCGCCCATGGTCTTGCCCTCATCCGCCTCTCCGTTGGCCTCCTTATAGACAACGTGATCGGTCTTAGGAGACACCATTATGGTACGCCCGAGCGCAGCGCGTATCTGCTCCTCGAGCTCATCCTTTTCGAGCGAGGATATTATGTTGAGCTGAGGATAGAACTCAAACCCCAATGCCTGTTTGAGCTTCGCGGGTGAGATATATGCATAGCCGTAGGTGCTGTAATCGGGCATGAGCTGATTGGCGTCGGCAAGGCATATCATGTGCTCTGCGGATTTTACCAGCCCCACTACCCTGCCCTTTATCTCGGCAGCCTTATATTCAAGCGTCAGCTCGTCCCCTATGGAAATATTATTGACCTCGGCGAATTTATCCGAGAGCCATATCCCCTCGCCCTGCGCGTCGTAAGGCTCGCCCTCTGTCACCATGAAGCCCGAGACCGAAATATCCTCGGTGACGTCGAGCGCGAGGGACTTGGCGCTGTCGGACTTGATATCGAGGTTGACCGTCAAAAAACGCGAGGCACGCTCGACGCCTTTGATATTCGCGGCAGCCTCCGCCTCTTCCTCGGTGAAGCCGGAGTCGGAATACAATCGGTAATCGGCATATCCCGTCTCCTCAAAAAAGCGCGAGGTATCACGCTCTATCGTTGCCCACTCCATATTGAACCCGAGGAAGATGCCCATGCCGAGCGTTATCATTATCAGCATGGAAATGAACTGCGCCTTGTACTGCCAAGCGGTGCGAAACAGCTTTCTTATAAGCATATCACCACTCCACCTCGTCCGCGCTGAGGGGCTCCGGCTGCTCCGCAACGCTCATTATCCTTCCGTTTTTTACCCTGAGCACAACATCCGCCATGCGCGCTATGCTCTGGTTATGGGTGACTATGACTATGGTTTTGCCGTAGTTTTTTGCCATTGAGAGCAGCAGCTTGAGCACCATAACGCCCGTCTCGCTGTCGAGGGCGCCGGTAGGCTCGTCGCAAAGCAGTATTTGCGGGTTCTTTGCGAGCGCTCTTGCAATGGAGACCCTCTGCTGCTCACCGCCGGACAGCTCCGAAGGGAAATTGCCGCTGTGGTCGGAAAGCCCTACCTCCTCGAGCATCCTCTCGGCAGGCAGAGCGTCCTTTGCTATCTCGGAAACGAGCGCTACGTTTTCGTAAACGGTGAGCGTTGAAATGAGGTTGTAAAACTGGAACACGAAGCCGACCGTAGAGGCTCTGTAATCCGCAAGCTCGTTGTCGCTCAGCTTTGAAATATCATGCCCGTTGACTTTAATAGTGCCCGAAGTGGGGCTGTCAAGCCCGCCCAGAAGGTTCAATAGCGTGCTTTTGCCCGCGCCGGAGGGCCCTAATATAACCACGAATTTGCCCTGCTCGAGGGTAAAGCTCACACCGTCAAGCGCGCGCAGCTCATGCTCGCCCGTTTTGTATACTCTTGTAACGTTATTGAATTCAACTATCGCCATAAACCATTGCTCCTTTCCCCGTCGATAATATCGCGCTTTTGGTTAGAGAGCTCTAACCAAAAGCACACAATGATGCCGTGGTAACACTATTTCGGAGGAATTGGTTAGCGCTCTCTAACTCACATATATTATGCACCCTGCATCGGTAAATGTCAATAAGGGAAAGAAAAAAATTGTAAGGGCACTGCTTTGTATAAGCCACCCGTAAAAAAGATCGATTAAAATTTGTTAAAAAATTATGAATTTTACTTTAAAACTGTTGACACCTGTAATTTGACCGATATAATATAAATATATTAACAGACAAGGAGGCGTTCCCAATGAAACGAGTAATCTGTATTGTCCTCTGCGTATTACTTCTTTTGCTTTTCGGCTGCCAGCCTACTCCGGAGGAGGAGTACGTTGTTAATAAGGGCGACGATAAGGCGGGCGAGGCGATCGAAGCGACAGCCGCGCCTTCCGAGCCCATCGTTCAGCCGGTTTTCCCGATGCATTGGGAGGATGATATTAAGACGGATCTGGCCGAGGTGGTCATCAACGCAGATATCGTTGCTCCGGATTTGGAGACCTATCCCGTATATCTTGTCGGGCGTCACAGCTTCACCCGTGAGGAGGTCGTTCGCGTTGCTAACGCCTTCTTTACCGATATGACAGGCGTGCAGAAAGGCGACGGAATGACGCGCGAGGAATACGAGGCTGCGCTTAAGTCCATCACGGATAAGGAACTCGAAGAAGAAACACGACTCCTTCAAATGGAATACTTACAGGAGGAAATGAACCGCTGTTCAGCAACGGAAGAAGGTTTTGTCGATAGACCAGAGCTTTCCGTATCCGATATACCAGGCGGTCCGTCGTCCCGGCTTATCATTCGTCAGGCGGATGGCAGAAGCGGCAACCTTTGGTTCAGCTATAGCGAGTTGGCAATGGGCAAGAGCTCCATATCGCCCGTTCAACCAAAAAGCTGGATCGATGACGGCGGCTATATCGGTGAAAAGGATGCGGTCATTGAAGCAAGTATTACTATTGAACAGGCCATTTCGGAGGCGGAAGCTTTCTTTGAAAAAATAGGCGCGGAAGGCTTCGAGCTAGCGGAAAGCGAAGAGGCGCGGTATTTTAACATGTATGACCTGAGCGTAATGAGCATGGGTTGGCAGCTCCAATACACGCGTTCTTTCGGTTATTGCCCGGTAAATGCGTCTGCCCATGCAGTTTCAGAACAGAAAATCGCGGCGAGTAGCGACGTTTCCTTCAGCCGGAGCTGGAATATCGAGTGGATAGATATTTACGTCAGCGAGTATGGAGTAGAGTACTTCAACTGGCATAATCCTCTCAACGACTTGGGAGTTGCCAATGAAAACGTGAAACTCATGGATTTTGAGGATCTCAGTGGGATAATCAAACGGTATTTCTCTGCAAAATTCGGAGATCCCGATGCGTTTGTATGCGGTTATAATTCCATTGATAAAATGACTCTGACGGTCCTGCCTACCTCCAAGAAGGATTCTCAGGATGCATACATGATGCCAGTATGGATATGTGAGATCGGCCTTTATTTTTCCTTGGACGCCGAAAATCCGTATTCCGGATTCATGCAGCCGGGAAGACACGAATTGCAGAATAAGGAAACCATTGCCTTTAACGCGATAGACGGCGCGATCGTGATCGTGCCGCGCTCACAATAATATGAGAACCGTCATTTCGGAGATAAGACGCGCCGTGACCGGGCGGCCGTTCGTGCTCGCTTCTCTGGGCACGGCCGTCTGTGTATTTGTCGGCGCGTTCTCGGACGTGTTCGCGGTATTCACTGTTGGCGGCGATATGTTCGGCGCGCATAGGGTGATCCTTCTGAACGCACTGAAAAGCAATGTGATGCTCCTTGCCGTGCCGATACTTGCCGCGATCCCCTTTTCCTCATCCTTTGCGGAGGATAAAAGATCCGGCTTCCTCAAGCAGTATCTGACGCGAACTGATACGGACTCCTACCTGTGGGGCAAGGGGGCAGCTTCCATGCTGTCCGGCGGGCTTGCAATTGTGATTGGGATATTTGCGGCCTTTTTCGTGCTGTTCCTTGTGCTCTCGCCCGTCGAATACTTCGGGCAAAGGGCGGTCGTGTCGCTCATGCCCAAGGTGCTGAAATGCAGCATCCTCTTCTTCCTTTGCGGCTGCCTGTGGGCGGGCGTTGGGCTCATAGCCTCCGCGCTCTTTAATAACGTGTATTTGGCATATGCCGCCCCGTTCATATCCTGTTATCTGCTCATCATCCTTCAGGAAAGATATCTGCGCGGCGAATTCATGGTAAATCCCCGGAATTGGCTGACGCTTGCGGGCGATTGGCCGCTTGAAGGATGGAGCGCGCATATCCTGTTATTCGTGCTTTGCCTTGCGTGCCTGCCGATATTCTTTCTCGTCGCTTCGGGACGAGATCGGAAGAGCGTCGTGTAGGGAAAGAGTGTAGATCTCG
>CALEPU010000103.1 GCA_937913075.1 uncultured Clostridia bacterium | reverse complement strand
GCTTGACAGTGACCTCGTCGCCCTCATGCAGGCCGCTGGCCTCCATGTTGTCAAGACGCTCCCAACTAATCTCGCTGATGTGCAGCAGACCGTCACGACCAGGCATGAACTCGACAAATGCGCCGAACTCCAGAATCGAAACGACCTTGCCAGTGTAGATTGAACCCTCCTCCGGAACAGCGATGATGGCCTTGATGCGCTCGACGGCGGCGTTGATACTGTCGACATTGGCTGCCGAGATCTCAATCTCGCCCTTGCCGTCAATCTCGCCGTCGGCTCGGTGCGAATGAGCCCGAACGAGCTGTTGGATCTTCTCAAAAACGGCCGGAACGCATCCACCGAAAGCCTGATCGTTTTCAATATCCGCATACCGCGAATGTGCCTGGCCGCGATACTCGGCGGCGCGCTTGCGGTCTCGGGCTTCCTGCTCCAGAGTTTTTTTAGGAATCCCATCGCCGGACCGTTTGTGCTGGGCATCTCCTCCGGAGCCAAGATGATAGTCGGCATCACGATGATTTTTCTTGCGGGCAGCATCAGTTTGAGCCCCGCCGTTCTCATTATCGCGGCTTTCGTCGGGTCGCTCCTCATAACCGCCGTGGTGCTGCTCTTTTCGCAGAAGGTGAGAAATATGGAGCTCCTGCTCGTCGTCGGCATCATGGTCGGCTATATCTGCTCCGCCGTGACCGATATGGCGGTAACTTTCGCATCCGAGCAGGATATTGTCAATCTCAAATACTGGTCGATGGGCACGTTTTCCGGCAAGGGCTGGGATTCGGTCATCACCGCGGCGCTGATCTGCACTCCCGCGCTTATTGCCTCGTGGCTCCTTTCAAAACCGATGGGCGCATACGCCCTCGGCGAAGGATACGCAAAGAGCATGGGCGTTGCGGTAAAGCCCTTCCGCCTTGCGCTGATACTCCTGTCGAGCCTGCTCTCCGCGTGCGTGACGGCGCTCGCGGGACCGATCTCGTTCGTCGGGATCGCCGTGCCGCATATCACAAGGACGCTGCTTAAAAGCTCCAAGCCCGCGCTCGTCATTCCCGCCGCGTTCCTTGCGGGGGCGGTGTTCTGCTTGTTCTGCGACCTGATCGCGCGGACCGTATTCTCGCCGACAGAGCTCAATATCGGCACTGTCACGAGCATTTTCGGCGCGCCGGTCGTCATTCTCATGATGGTGAACCGCAGAAGGAGGGCCGGACAATGACGGCATTTTTCAAAACAAACGGCCTTGCGGTCGGCTATAGCGGCAAAGCCCTGATCCGCGATATAGATATCGCTCTCAATAAGGGAGGCATACTCACGCTCATCGGGCCAAACGGCTCGGGCAAATCAACGATACTGAAAACCATCGCCCGTCAGCTTGCTGCGATCCGCGGCTCCGTGACGGTCGAGGGTTCGGAGCTCTTCAGAATGAGCGCCAAAGAGGTCGCGAAAAAGCAGGCCGTGGTGCTGACGGAGCGCATCCGCCCGGAGCTCTATACGGTGCGCGATCTCGTCGGCCTCGGCCGCTATCCGTATACCAACATGGTCGGCCGTCTCACCGATGAGGACAGGCACATAGTCGACGAATGCCTTGCACTGGTCCACGTAAAGGACCTTGCAGAGCGCGATTTTATGACGCTTTCCGACGGGCAGAAGCAGCGCGTGATACTCGCACGCGCACTCGCCCAGCAGCCGGAGCTCCTCGTGCTCGACGAACCCACGGCGTACCTCGATATAAAGCACAAGACGGAGCTTCTCTCCCTGCTCCGTTTCCTGGCGAGAGAGCGCGGCATGACCGTCATTATGAGCCTTCACGAGATCGACCTCGCGGCAAAGGCCTCCGATCTGCTGCTCTGTGTGAAGGGTGAGATGATTGCCGCCTTCGGCACGCCCGAGGAGGTTCTGCGCTCGCTTTCCGTGGAGGAGCTTTACGAGCTTGAAAAGGGCTCATATGACCCCGACTTCGGCAGCGTGGAGCTTGAAAAAGCCGAAGGGAAACCTCGGGTCTTCATCATCGCAGGCGCGGGACATGGCATACCGGTCATGCGTTCGCTCCAAAGGGAGCGCGTGCCTTTTGCCGCCGGCATACTCTTTGAAAACGACGTGGACGCGCGGGTCGCGGAAAAGCTCGCAGAAGAGGTCGTGATCGCTCCCGCGTTCGAACCGATAAGTGAAAAACTCTATGAAAAAGCGAAACAGCTGATACTCGAATGTGAAGAAGTCATAGACGCCGGCACGCCCGTCGGCACGTTTAACGAAGCGAACGGAATGCTTCTGGAGCTTGCCCGCGAAAAGGGGCTTATAAAAAATGAGAAACGAAAAGAAAAAAATTAACAGGGTGCTGATCGCGGGCACGAACTCCGGCTGCGGAAAGACCACTGTCACGCTTGCCGTACTTGCCGCGCTCAAAAAGCGCGGAGTTTCGGTCGCTTCCGCCAAAAGCGGGCCGGACTACATCGACCCGATGTTCCATCGGAGCGCTTTGGGCGTGCCGAGCACCAACCTCGATCCCTTTTTTTTCGATGAAAATACGCTCCGCTTCCTGCTCGCAAAGCACGGCGCAGGAAAGGAGCTCACCGTGATCGAGGGCGTGATGGGCTATTACGACGGCCTCGGTCTGACCTCAATCGCCTCAACTTACGAGCTCGCGAAAAAGACCGCGTCGCCTGTGATCCTCACGGTCAGCGCCAAGGGCGCGTCGCTTTCCATCCTGGCGCTGATAAAGGGCTTTATCGACTTCTTGCCGGAAAGCATGATCTGCGGAGTGATACTCAATAACTGCACCGAAAAGGTCTATGCAGTGCTCGCGCCGGAGATCGAAGCCCGCCTCGGTATAAGGCCGCTCGGCTTCATGCCGCATATCAGGGATTGTGAGATCGGCAGCCGCCATCTCGGCCTTGTCACCGCGGATGAGATCGGCGATCTTCAATCAAAGCTTTCGCTTCTTGCGGAGCAGGCCGAAAAAAGCCTTGATCTTGACGGGATCATCGCGCTTGCCGCTTCCGCGCCGGAGTTTTCGTCTGAGCCTCCGTTTATCGAAAAGCTGGAGCCGGTGCGCATCGCCGTCGCGCGTGATCGCGCGTTCTGCTTCTATTATGAGGACAGCCTATCAGTGCTCGAAACCATGGGCGCACAGCTCGTTCCGTTCAGCCCGCTTACAGATGATAAACTGCCGGAAGACATCCACGGGCTGTACCTCGGCGGCGGCTATCCGGAGCTTTACGCGAAGGAACTAGATCGGAAGAGCACACGTCTGAACTCCAGTCACAC
>CALEPU010000102.1 GCA_937913075.1 uncultured Clostridia bacterium | reverse complement strand
TTTATTGAAGGAAGCGCGTTCGACACCGGCAAACTTTCGCGGTTCGGCTACGTCACTCTGACCGCGAAAAAGGACAGCATGCTTTGCAAAAAAGGCGATACCATTCCCGCGCATGAGTTCCACAGGTGGGACTGTGAGCATACCGGTGATTCCTACACCGCCGAAAAGGCGGACGGGCGAAGCTGGGACTGCGTTTTCGCTACGGACACGCTTTACGCCGGCTTCCCGCATTTCCATTTTCTCGCAAACCCTCGCTTTGCGGAGGGCTTCCTCTATGCATGTGTAAAGGAGAAACACCGTGATCGAAACGATTAAACCAACGGATATCGAAAAACGCAGCTTCGAGATAATCGGCTCGATACTCTCGGAGCGCGGCATCACGCTTGATGAGGAAAAAGCGCCGATAATCAAGCGCGTCATTCACACGACCGCCGATTTCGATTACGTCGACAACCTCGTTTTTTCCGAAAACGCGGTGAACATCGGCCTCGACGCACTCCGGTCCGGCTGCTGTATCGTCACCGACACTCAGATGGCAAAGTCCGGCATAAACAAAACGGCTCTTTCAAAGCTCGGCTGCGAAGTTCATTGCTTTATGAGCGACGAGGACGTTGCCGCGGAGGCTAAGGAACGCGGAGTTACCCGCGCCATGGTTTCAATGGAGAAGGCGGCGAGGCTCGATCGGCCCCTCATTTTCGCGATTGGCAACGCACCGACTGCGCTTATCGCATTGGACAAACTGATTAAGGCAGGAAAGCTCTCACCGAAGCTCATCATCGGAGTGCCGGTCGGCTTCGTGAACGTGGTCGAATCGAAGGAGCTTATCATCGCTTCCGGCGTGCCGCATATCGTCGCGCGAGGCAGAAAGGGCGGTTCAAACGTCGCGGCGGCGATAGTCAACGCGCTGATGTATAAACTGACGAGATGAACGAATTTATCATACAAAACGGCAAGAAATTAAGGCTCGGCTACACAACCGGCTCCTGCGCCGCGGCGGCCTCCAAGGCAGCGGTCTATATGCTTCTGTCCGGCAGACGCAAGGAAAGAATAACCATCGAAACGCCGAAGGGCATCACGCTCGAGCTCGGCGTGCTCGATATCAGGGTGGCCGAAAACGCAGTTTCATGCGCTATTAAAAAGGACGCCGGAGACGATCCGGATATCACGGACGGTGCGCTCGTCTATTCCGAAGTGCGATATTCGGAAGTGCCCGGCGTGACGATCGACGGCGGCTTCGGTATAGGGCGCGTGACCAAGCCGGGACTCGATCAGCCCGTTGGAAACGCGGCGATCAACTCCGTGCCGCGAAGGATGATAACGGAAAACGTTGAAGAGGTCGCAAGGCTTTTCGACTGCGCGCGCGGCCTTGCCGTCACCGTCTCCTGCCCCACCGGTGAGGAGCTTGCGAAAAAGACCTTCAATCCGCGTCTCGGCATCGTCGGCGGTATCTCCGTGCTCGGAACCACGGGCATAGTCGAACCGATGAGTGAAAAAGCGCTCGTCGAAACAATCCGCACGGAGCTCACGCAAAGGCGCGCGCTTGGGCACGAAAATGTCCTGCTCACCCCCGGCAATTACGGCGCGGAGTTCATAAGATCGAGCCTCGGGATCGATCCCGAAATCGCGGTGCAGACCTCCAATTTCATCGGCGATTCGCTCGATATCTGCCGTGAGCTCGGCTTCAGAAGAGCGCTCCTCATCGGGCATATCGGCAAGCTTGTGAAGCTCGCGGGCAATATGCTGAACACTCATTCAAAGTACGGCGACTGCCGCATGGAGATACTCGCGGCGCACGCGGGCAGGGAAGGCGCACCGGCGGAGCTCCTCGGACGGATCCTCTCCTGCGTTGCCTGCGACGAAGCGGTGAGACTCATGCGCGAAGCAGATCCCGCGCTTGAAAAACGCTCGCTCGCCATCGTGACGCGAAAGGCGCATGAAAACCTTATCCACCGCGCGGGCGAGGAAATGAGAATCGAAATGATAATGTTTTCAAAGGAATATGGAATATTGGGCGAAACGGAAAACGCCCGTGAATTCTTAAAGGAGTTTTAGCTATGGTGCATTTTGTCGGAGCGGGATCGGGAGCGGCCGATCTCATCACCGTACGCGGCGCAAGGCTTCTTTCCGAGGCTGACGTCGTGATCTGGGCGGGCTCGCTCGTGAACCCGGAGCTGCTTTCATACTGCAAAAAGGACTGCGAGATATTCGACAGCGCACGCCTCACCCTCGAAGAGGTCATTGAGATCATCAAAAATGCCGAAGCCGCCGGCAAAACGACCGTGCGTCTGCACACGGGCGACAGCTCGATATTCGGCGCTGTGCGCGAACAGTTCGACGAGCTTGAAGCGCTCGGCATAGAGTACGATGTCACGCCCGGCGTATCATCCTTCTGCGGAGCGGCGGCGTCATTAAAGGCCGAATACACGCTCCACGGCGTGAGCCAGACGGTAATCATCACAAGAGCCGCCGGCAGAACGCCAGTGCCGGAAAAGGAAAGCATTGCGTCCCTCGCATCGCACGGGGCGACGATGGTGCTGTTCCTGTCCACTTCCCACACCGAAAAGCTTCAGCGTGAGCTTCTCGCCGGCGGCTACGCCGAAAAAACGCCCGTTGCCGTCGTCTACAAGGCCACCTGGCCGGACGAGCGCATTCTTCGCTGCATGGTCGGCACGCTCGATAAGACCGTGAAGGATGCGGGGCTTACGAAAACGAGTCTAATCATCGTCGGCGGTTGTATGGGCGAGGAATACCTGCGCTCGCTGCTGTATCATCCGACCTTCACGACGGAGTTCAGAAAGGCAAAGGAATGAGGACGACCCTATTCGCATACAGCAAAAAAGGAGTTGAAACTGCAAAAAAAGCCGCTGTCTGCATCGACGGCGAAGCGGAGCTTTTCACAGTTGAGCGACTCGCCGGGGACGGAGCGAAGCCCATACCGAAGCCCTCGGGGAAGTTCTACGGCGAAAAGTTTGCAGCAAGCGATGCGCTGATCTTCGTCTCATCCTGCGGCATCGCGGTGAGGTCAATCGCGCCGTTTATAAAGAGCAAAATTACCGATCCCGCCGTCGTCGTCATCGATGAAACAGGCCGGTTCGTAATCTCCCTGCTCTCCGGGCATATCGGCGGTGCTAACGCGGCTGCGAAAAGGATAGCGGACGCGCTCGGCGCAACGCCGGTCATCACCACCGCGACGGACATCAATGGTCGCTTTTCCGTTGATGCGTGGGCAAAAACGCACGGTCTCGCCATCTCGGATATGATCGCGGCAAAAGCCGTTTCCGCCGCGATTCTCGAAGCGGATATCCCCGTAAAAAGCGATTTTTCGATCATAGGCGAGCTGCCCTCGGGGCTTATTTGCGAAGATGGCGAAACGGGTGTTTACATCACGTATAAGACGGACAAGCCCTTCAAAACCACTCTGCGCCTGATCCCGAAATGCGTCGTTCTCGGCATCGGCTGTCGCAGGGGTACGCCGAAGGAGGCGATCGCGGAGGCCGTGCACCATGCTCTCGTGGAGAACGGTATCGATCCGCGTGCGGTCAAGTGCGCCGCCTCGATCGACCTTAAAAAGAACGAAGCAGGCCTGATCGAATACTTCCGCAAAAACGGCCTGCCGCTTTCATTCCACACCGCGGAGGAGCTGAAAACCGTTCCCGGCGAATTCACCGCGTCGGATTTTGTGAAGGAGATCACCGGCGTCGACTGCGTCTGCGAACGCGCGGCGCTCATTAACGCGGATAAACTGATAATCAAAAAAACTGCGCTCGCGGGCGTTACAGTCGCCGCGGCACTTGTAAAAACGGAGGTAAACTTTGGGTAAGCTGTTCATCGTGGGCATCGGCCCCGGAAATTACGAAAACATGACCGTGAGGGCGGACAGAGCGCTTTCTGAGAGCGATACGATCATCGGCTACCATGTCTATGTGGAGCTGGTGCGCGGACGCCGACCCGAAAAGGAATACCTCACCACTCCCATGACAATGGAGACCGAACGCTGCCTAATGGCTTTGGACGAGGCGAAAAAGGGTAAGACCGTCGCCATCGTCTGCTCCGGCGACAGCGGCGTTTACGGCATGGCGGGGCTTGTGCTTGAGCTTCGTGGCGAGGAAAAAGAACCGGAGGTAGAGGTGATCCCCGGTCTTTCCGCCTGCATTTCGGGCGCGGCCATCCTCGGCGCTCCGCTGACGCATGATTTCGCCGTAATCAGCCTTTCGGACAGGCTGACCGAATGGGAGCTCATCGAAAAGCGTCTGACTAAGGCGGCGGAGGCAGATCTTTCGATCGTGATCTACAATCCCGCGAGCCGCGGCAGGCCCGACCACCTCAAAAAAGGCTGTGAAGTACTGATGAAAACGCTGCCGGAAGACCGTCCCTGCGCGGTCGCCCGCAATATAGGACGCGAGGGTGAGGAACGCTTCTTTATGAACCTCAAGGAGCTTGCCGAATTCCCTGCGGATATGTTCTGCACGGTGTTCATCGGCAACTCTTCAACAAAAATGATAAACGGAAATATGGTCACGCCGAGGGGGTACCGGAATGTGTAAGCTCTGTGTTTTTGCGGGCACTAGCGAAGGCCGCAGGATAGTCGATTTTCTCAGGCAGCAGGACGCGCTTATCACCGTCTGCGTCGCCACGGAATACGGCGGGGAGCTCATCGAGCCCGCGGAAAAGCTGACCGTCCGCTCCGGTCGCATGGACGAACCCGAAATGGAGGAGTTTTTCAAAAATGAGCGGTTCGATCTCGTCATCGACGCCACGCATCCCTACGCCTCCGCCGTTACGGAAAACCTGATGACGGCCTGTCTGAACACCGAAACGGAGTATTCAAGGCTCGAGCGCGGAGGCGAAGGCACCCCGGAAAGCGCTGTCTGCCTTCCCGACGTCCCCGCCGCCGTGGAGTATCTGAACGGCACTATCGGCAATATTCTGCTCACGACCGGCTCGAAGGAGCTGAGCGCGTTTTCCGGCATCACGGATTTTGCCGAAAGGACTTTCGCGCGGGTGCTGCCGGTCGAAAGCTCGATAACCGCCTGCCGCGAGGCGGGGCTGAAACCCGCGCATATCCTCGCAATGCAGGGCCCGTTCTCGGTCGGGATGAACTCCGCGATGATAAAATCGGTCAACGCCGCCTACGTCGTAACGAAGGAATCGGGCAAGGCGGGCGGCTTTGAGGAAAAGGCGCTTGCCGCGATGAAAGTCGGCGCAAAGCTCGTTGTCATCGGCCGCCCTGAATCCGGTGCGATCAGCCTTTCCTTCGGCGAAACGATAGAACTTCTCGAAAAGCGCTTCGGCTTCACGGCGAAGCCGAGGGTCTCCGTCATCGGCATCGGCCCCGGGCCGCGTTCCGGAATGACGGCAGAAGCAACCGAAGCAATTTCCAAAGCCGAGTGCCTGATCGGCGCAGCGCGCATGGTGAGCTCGGCCCGCCCGGATCAGACCGTTTTTGAGGCGGTCTCTCCCGACGCTATAGCAGATTTTATAAGGAATCATAACAGATTTTCGCGCTTTGCCGTTTTGATGAGCGGCGACGTCGGCTTCTTCAGCGGTGCGAAAAAGCTCCTGCCGAAGCTCGGTTTCTGCGACGTGGCCGTGATCCCCGGCGTGAGCTCGCTCTCGTATCTTTGTGCCAAAGCAGGCTGTTCATACGAGGACGCGGTGACGGTCAGCCTCCACGGCAGGGACGCAGGAATTATACCCGCGATAAAAAGAAACCGCCTTGTTTTCGCGCTCGTCGGCGGTGAAAACGGCGCCGGCAGGGTCATCGATGAGCTTAACGAAGCAGGGCTTCACGCAGTGAAGGTCACCGTCGGCGAAAGGCTCGGCTACGAGGACGAGTGCATCACTGCGTGTTCCGTTTCGGAGCTTGCGGGAAAGGTCTTCGATCCGCTCTCCGCGCTCCTTCTTGAAAACCCCTCGCCGGAAAGCGCTGCCTGCGGCCAGATCGGAAGAGCGTCGTGTAGGGAAA
>CALEPU010000101.1 GCA_937913075.1 uncultured Clostridia bacterium | reverse complement strand
TTCGTATCTATCTTCAAAGGGAAAAAGCCGTTTTTTCATCTACGAATTTGAAACTCCGAAAAACGGCGTTTGGACAGCAAAAAAGCCCGATAAAAACGGGCTTTTTGCCGGGTACATCTTTTTCGTACCCTTTTGATGGCGGAGAAGGAGAGATTCGAACTCTCGAACGGCTTTTGACCGTTACACGATTTCCAGTCGTGCGCCCTCGACCAAACTAGGCGACTTCTCCAAAGGCTATTAAATTATGCTGAGCTATACAGCCTTAAAATTATACAGCGGCTGAGGGAGGATTGCAAGGGCTTTAAGCAAAATAATGATAATATATTGTTGTCGGCGCGGTTCGCTGACAGAATCGATTACGCATTACGCGTTAATAATTGCCGATTTTCCTTCCTCGGTGAGGGTATAGACATACTCGTGCCCATGGCGTTCCCTTTCGAGAAGGTGCATATTGAGCAGGGTATACAGCACGGCTCGGGCGGTCGGGTCCTTATAATCCTTGGCGCAGAGCAGCATTTTGACCGTGAAGCCCTGCGGGGAGGTCAAAAGCTTTTGGGGTATGAAATAAAGGTAATCCTCGGCGCAGGTGAGTATCGCCTCGTCGATGAGGGCGGTGGGTATCTTATCGAGCTTCGTCGCGCCCTTTTTTCTTGAAAAGTCCCTGCCGTCCATCAGGCGCGTCTCCTCGATATCGAGTATCGGCAGCGCTATTTTGAGGCGTGGCGAGCGGGGCAGCGCGCCAAGGTGCATTATCTGCAAAAAGGCGTCCTCGAGCCTGCCGCAGCGCGAGGAGTGCGAGCGCTTTTGCCTGCCGGTACGCGGGTCGATCCAAACTATGGTCTTTTTACGTATTATCGGGTGGACTACGGTTACGTCTACGGTCTTTATGTACTCGGCGAGTTTATTGCGCAGTGCGCCCAGCGAGCCTGTTTGGACCTCTATGATGCCGTCCTCGTTTTTGATGTCGGCAAGATAGCCGCCCTCCGACTGCTCGTGGCTCAGCTCGTTCGGCTCATAATAGTATTTCAATGCGGAGTGCAGGGTCTTTTCACCCAGCATGCCTATGCCTCCGCCCTCCCTGCGGCGCAGCAGCGCGCGGGCGACGGCGGAGTTGAACCTCGTTTCATCCATGCCATGATGATAGCATTTTTAAGGCGCGTTTGCAAGCGGCATTGCAAGCGCCGATTTTCCCCGACTTATATTGACATATCGATCGTTCCGCGGCTATAATACTTTTTGGGACAATGCGGCTTATTGTCCGATAAATCAGGTCGAAAGGATGTAAAACCATGCTCAAAAAATCGCTTTTGATATTTACCGCGGCGGCGATGCTGCTGCTTTGCCTGCCGGCAGCGGCGCTCTCTCCGCTCGACGTGTACGATCCCGTCGGACATACCTTCTCGGGCGTAAACGCGCCCTATATGACGGAGGGAGGTCTGCCGAGCACGACTGATTTCTTCACCGACGCGGATTTTGCCGAAAACCGTATAACCGTGCTCAACCTTTGGGACAGCTCCTGCCTCTTCTGCCGCTTGGAGCTGCCGTATTTTCAACAGGTGAGTGAGGATTATGCCTCCTGCGGAGTGCGCGTGGTGGGCGTATCGTCAACGCGCATGGGCGGCACTTATCCTGCCGCTTACGAATATCTCGTTGAATTCGGCGTTACTTACACCAACCTGATAGTCGACGACGGGCTTGCCGAGATAGTTTTCCAGAATGCGAACACTCCGCAGACCTTCTTTGTCAACTCCGAGGGCACGGTCATGGATTACATCCGCGAAGCGACCACCTACGAGGAGCTTACCGAAAAGCTCTGCGCTCTGCTGTATATTGCCGGCGACGCCGATGCGAACGGCGAGCTGACCTTTGCCGACGTTACCTCCGCCTACATCTATATGACCGGCGGCGCGGAGCTTAACGCTTTGGGCAGACTCAACGCCGATTTCAACGGCGACGGCGAGGTGAGCTTTGCCGATATTTCCGCGCTGTATCTGATGATGATCGGCGCAAACGCCTGAGCGCAGCCTCCCCTAACATATTTTTGCCGCGATGTCACAAGATTGTACCATTTTTTTGTTTACAACCCATTTTAAATGTGATAATATAGTATACACTGAGGCACGGTATATCCGGCCCTCGAAAATAATCTGTTAAGCCGAACGGCTTTGCTCGGCTTGAAAGGAAGGAAAGAATAATGAAGAAGCGTATCGTAAGCATCATCGCGGCTCTGTGCATGATGCTCACCGTGCTGCCCGTCATGGCAAGCGCGGCAACAACGCTTACTCTCACCAAAACGGTCACTGGCAATACCGGTGCGACTATTACAGTCGGCAGCGGCTCCGGCACCGTTACGGCTGAGAGCAGCAATACCTCCGTGGCTACGGTTTCCGTCAGCGGCACCAACGTAACCGTTACGGGCGTTTCCGGCGCAACCGGCGTCGTTACCGTAACCGTAAACCGCGGCTCCGCATCCGCCCAGATGGAGGTCGCCATCGGCTACACTACCTTCAGCTTTAACGGCAGATCCGTTACCGTTTATGAGGGCAGTGACACCAACTACGAGGTCATAGGCATCGAAATGTCGAGCGAGACCGAGTATACCGGCTCCGAGGGCACCGGTCAGATGACCGTTACAACCGACGCAAACGGCAACAGCATTTACACCGTCGCCTCCGGCTACGAGCTCTGCGTCGGCATAAAGAAAAAGGGCGGCACCTATTCCTTCAACGGCAGCTCCAACTATGCCAACATTGTCGTCAAGAAGGAAGCCACCAAGGACGCGACCCTGCTGTTCGACGGCGTCAGCGTCAAGAGCCAGTTTACAGCCGCGCTCACCATTAAAAAGGATTCCACTGCGGCGGTTTACGTAAACGTGCTTGCCGGCACTACAAACACCCTTGCCGATTCAGCCTACAATAACGGCGACACCTACGGCGCAACTGCCGACGGCGGCAACGGCACCAACCAGTATTATGCCGAGAGCGCGGTCATCAAGGGCAAGACCGCGTCCAACCTCACCATTGCCGGCAGCGGTACCCTCAACATCACCGCCGCCGCCAAGAACGGCATCAAGGTCGGCACTTCCGCATACCTCACCATTGCGGGCAGCGTTATGAACGTTTCCGCTCCCAACACCTGCCTCGGCACCGAGCAGGATATGCTCATCTCCGGCGGTACCATTACCCTCACCTCCACCAGCGGCGACGCCATAAAGGCGGACAGCGATGACGGCACCATCGGCAACGTTTACGCTACCGGCGGCAACGTGACCATCACCAAGGCCGACGAGGGCATACTTGCAAGGCAGAGCGTCTATATCACCGGCGGTACCTTCAACATCACCTCCACCGGCGACGGCATCAAGGCCGAGGACGGCGCTTCTACTCCTTCCTCCGGCGATATCACCATCACCGGCGGTGACTTCACCATCACCCCCAAGGGCGACGGTATCTCCGCCTTCAACGTATCCATCGAGGGCGGCACCTTTACCATCACCCCCAACGGCGGCTACTCCAACACCAGCTTCAACAGCAACTCCTCAAGCGCCAAGGGTATAAAGGCCGAGACCGAGCTCACCATCGAGGGCGGTACCTTTACCATCTCCTCTCCCGATGACGCTATCCACTCCGATACCAACGTCAACATCTTCGGCGGTACCTACACCATCTCCACCAGGGACGACGGCGTACATTCCAACGGTACCCTTAACTTCGGTATCAAGGGCGCTTCCGACAGCCTTATCAACATGACCATCAGCGCCAGCTATGAGGGTCTGGAGGGCGCGGACATTTACCTTAATTCCGGTTATGCCTACGTTTGCGCTACTGACGACGTTGTCAACGCCGCCAACAAGAACCTTTCCAACTATCACTTCACCATCAACGTTTTAGGCGGTACCTACCGTCTTTACACCTCCGGCGGTGACGGTATCGACTCCAACGGCGGCGCATACTTCCGCGGCGGCGATCTGGAGGTCTTCGCGAAGTCCGGCACCTCCAACGATCCTCTTGACACCGAGGATACCCTCGCCCTTTACGGCGGCATAGTCCTCGGCTGCGGTCTGAACCAGATGCAGGGCATCCCCTCCGCGGGTCTCTACGTAGAGTTCTCGAACTGCTCCATCTCCGGCGGCGCTTCCATAGTCATTAAGGACAGCTCCGGCAACACCTTAAAGAGCACCACCGCTTACTTCAACGGCGCGAGCACAAGTGCGAGCTACCTCGTATTCAGCCATCCCGCTCTTGTTTCCGGCAGCACCTATTACCTTTACGTCAACGGCTCCTCCTCCGCCAAGACCGCAAAAGCCACCGGCTCCGGTATTGACAACACCGCTTGGTGCGATCTCGAATCCGGCACCACCAGCGTCTACGAGCGCGTAACGTCCATGGGCGTCGGCAGCCGCTACGTCATCACCAACGCCTCTGCCAGCACCTCGGTCAGCACCCTTGCCGGCAGCACCAGCGTAACCAGCGTGACGAGCACCCTCAGCACCGTTACCGGCGGCTACAGCTTCGGCACCCTGAGCGCGAACAACCTCTGGTATATGGACGATTCCGGTCATATCTACAACACCGTGAACGGCACCAACTACTATCTGGCATGCGCTGCCAGCTCCTCCGGCTATTCCTCCAGCTATTCGCTCAGTAAGACCACAAACGCGTCTTCTGCGGCGGTTTGGACGGTATCTGCCTCCGGCTCCGGCGCTGTTATCAGCACTTCGGTCACCTCCAGATCGGAAGAGCACA
>CALEPU010000100.1 GCA_937913075.1 uncultured Clostridia bacterium | reverse complement strand
AGCGAAGCTGCCGTAAAATCACTCGCAATTCGCTAAATCAATACCGTTAGAAAAAACAAGCATGGCTGGTGTAAAATCGTGCCATGCTTGTTTCTGTGAGCTTTGTCTCAAATAAATGCTTAATGCAACAACCCCCTAAACGTTCAGCAGCCGCTTTCGTACATCTATCGAACCAAGCCGAGCAACTCGGTGGTTACCGCAGGGGAAGGTCGGCATGATATGATGGCTTGCCGTATCAATTATTCTTTGTCGATACCTTGATATAACGGTACTCGTGATTTTCGTTTATAAGACAATGCTCATACGCCTGAACGAGCATTTCGAGGTTATGTATCTCCTGCTCGAGCTCTACGCCCTTATCGGTATCGCGCACGGTCATTTGCCCCTTTGTAGCGAGTATATCGCGGACCTCGATAGTCGCCTTTATATCGGCGTTGTCCTCTATCGCCTTTTCGAGGCTGACGAAGGGCTCATGCGCAACGATGTAAAGCCCGCGTGAATCGTAGGTCAGGGTATAGCCAGCTATGCCGGTGGTCTTCTGGTAGTATTTGGAGAAGCCGCCGTCGATGACGATCAGCTTGCCGTTTGCCTTTATGGGGTTCTCGCCGTTGATCTTTTCAACGGGGATATGACCGTTTACTATGACGGAGTGCTCGGTGTTCTCGATGCCGAACTCGTTGAGTATCGCAACAGCCATATTCTCGGTATCCTGATAGCGGTAATAGGCGTTGCGTTTTTCCTTATGGGTCTTGGTGTCGTCTATCTCCACCCTCTCGAAGGTGGTCATCTTGTCCTTGCCGAAGAACGGCGAATCGGGACCGCACCAGAGGTACCACATGAGGTCGAGCTCGCTCTCCCTGCGCTCTGCGGGATCCTCGTAATAGATGCGCTTGACCTCGGCGTCAAGGTAATCGAACATCTCCTTGCCGTGGCGCAGTCTGCCGCCGAGCTCAACGTCCTTAAAGGTGCCGTCGTCGTTCAGGGGAACGAGCGCGTGGAACAGCAGGTTGTTGTTCTGTATAAGGTACATGCTGCCGCGCTCTATGAAGAAATGAATATGACGCTGCAGGGTGGGGCTCTTTAAGAAGGACTGCTGGAGCTCGTCTATTATTATCTGCTCCTCCTCGGTGAGGGCATAGGGGTCGTTCGGGTCTATCGTGGGGAAATCCGCGTCCTTGATGGGATATGCAACGCCCTGTATAGTGATGGTCGAGCGCTCCTGATCTATGCCCTCGAGCAGCAGGCGGTGATCCATGTGCGCCTGCGGGTTGCGCTTTATCATCTGCCCCTCGAGCTTGTGCATTATGACGAATATCGCCTTGTGCAGCTTTGCTCTGATGTTGATCTCGGGGTTGTCGTAATATGCGTCGGACGAGGTCTTCCTCGGGCGGAAAACGAGGGCGGACTTGTAGGTCTTATGTGCAAACATCAGAAGATGGCGAAGATTTATGCCGTAAACATCCTCAATAAGCTCCAGATTGCCGTGGCGAAAGCTGTTGGTCAAAACGCCCGATATGCAGGTCTTGTCGCCCATGGCGGCGCCCATCCAGAGGATATCGTGGTTGCCCCACTGGACGTCTACCGAGGGATGCTTTATCAAAAGCTCCAGTATGCGATGGGGCTCGGGGCCCCTGTCGTAGATGTCGCCGACTATATGCAGCCGCTCAACGGCGAGCCTTTTGATGGTATTGGTAAGGGCGACTATGACGTTTTCGGCGTAGTCGTAACGGATTATCGAATCGAATATCTCGTCATAGTAGGCGTCGAGATCGTGGAAATTGACCCTTGCGGTCAAAAGCTCCTCTATAACGTAGGCGAACTTGGCGTCGATATTCTTGCGTACTCTCGACCTTGTGTATTTGCTCGAAATCTTCCTGCCGAGCAATATCAGGCGGCGGAGCGTCGTCTTGTACCATGCGTCCTTATCGGCGACGTATTTTAATTCGAGCGCTATCTTTTGGCGCGGATAATAGACTATCGTGGCAAGCGTCTCCATCTCGTCAAAGGTGAGAGTGTCCTTAAAGAGCCTTGTTATCTCGTTCCTGATAACGCCGGAGCAGTTGTTCAATATATGCTCGAAGGCGTCGCCCTGACCGTGAAGATCGCTCATAAAATGCTCCGTGGGCTTGGGCAGCGCCAATATGGAGCTGAGGTTGACTATTTCGGTCATTGCGTCCTCTTCGGTGGGAAAAGACTTTGCAAGCTGGGTGAGAAACGGGAGATTTGCCTTGATCTCATTCTCGTTGATGAGCTTCTTCACAAACGAACATCCTCCTGCACACTTATTTTTATCTGTAAAGCTCTGCGGCTTCGATAAGCCTGCTGCCTACGGCGGCGCGAAGCTCCTCCGGCTCCAACACCTCGACCCTAACGCCGTACTGTGAGACCCAGTTGATAAAGCCCTCGCTTACGGCGGCCGTGACTATTGCGATAAAATGCTCTTCCCCGTCCTTTTTAACGGGGATATCCTCTCCGAACCTGTCAAACAGCTCGTTCAAAAGGTCGTTATGACAGCGAAGCCGTATCTTTTTTACCTCGCCGCCGAACATATTAAGGCATTTTGAGGCGTAATCCGCGGCGTCGAACCGCTCCTCATATTCGCTCACCTCGCTGACCGGACGCACGGGAGAGGACTCGATACGCACGTCGCGTATCCTGTCGAGGCGGAAATGCGTGAGCCCCTCCTTGCCCTTCATGTTGGAGATGAGGTAGTACCTGTCCTGTACCCAAACCATTGCGTAAGGGCTGACCTCGTATCTTTTTCCGCGCCTCTGCACAACGTCGCGGCGCATTATACTGCGCTTGTAGTACAAAAACGATATCGTGCGGCGGGAGGCTATACCGTAATTTATGAGCTCTATCGTGCGATATACCTCTTCGTTTTTGAATTTGACGCCGCTTATGTTGGTTGCGTTTTTAATGCCCTCCTCCTGATATTGGCTGAGGTAGGAGGTGAGCTTCCGCATGAGCGCCGCCGTCTTGCTCTCGGTTATGAACGGCGCCGCCTGTACCGCTGAGATCAGCAGCATTATCTCCGCCAGACTGAACCTGCGGTTCCTTAAATAAAAGCCCTTGGGAGTGGTTACTACGTCCTCGCCGTAGGCTGTGAGCGCCTCGATATCGCGGTAAACGGAACGCCTGTCCGCAGGATGCCCTCGGCGTGTCAGCTCCTCCACGAGAGAGCGGCTGTTGAGGATATGCTCCTCATCGGTCAAACGATGCAAAATATCGTTGAGCTCCAACATCCTGACCTTCATCATATCAGTTGAATACCCTCCTGCCGCAGGAAAAATGAGTTTGGGACCAATAGCCGAAATCGGAAATGCACACGCAGC
Source organism: uncultured Clostridia bacterium (assembly GCA_937913075.1). Classification (GTDB taxonomy): domain Bacteria; phylum Bacillota; class Clostridia; order Christensenellales; family CAG-138; genus UBA3857. The sequence goes on along the minus strand of CALEPU010000100.1, from coordinate 2,328 downwards.
CCTGCGAGCTGGAGGCATGTATGTAGTAGCCGTTGCCGAGATATACCGCAACGTGCGTGATGGCTCCGCTGTCGTTATGATAGAATATGAGGTCGCCGCGGCGGAGATCGTTGTAATTGGTTATGCATTCCCAGCCGTTGTAGCCGCTGTAGCCGGCGGCGGAAAGGCGCCCTACGTTTACGCCGACCTGCTTTAAGCAGTAATACACGAGACCCGAGCAGTCGAAATAATCGGGGCCGTTGCCGCCCAGCACGTAAGGCTTGCCAAGCTGAGCGTTGAGGGCGTTAATGAAGCCGTCAACACCCGTGCCGTAGCCGGGCGACTGAGTTCCGCTCGGTGTGGGCGATGGAGTAGGCATAGGAGTCGGCGTGGGCGTAGGCGTAGGCGTGGACGCGCGTGATGTTGTCCGGTGCATAGTCTATGATGTGAAATCAAAAGAGTCTGCCGGTGTCTGGACCACGCTGGTTACGGCAATGGCTATGGGAGAGGGGTCCCATGGGTAACTTCACGTCAATTGATTTGTTCTCTGGTGCGGGCGGACTCTCTGCGGGTCTGGAGAATGCGGGCTTCCATGCGCTGTATGCCTCAGAGATAGTTCGGAGGTATGCGGAGACCTATCAGAGGAACCATCTCGATACGATGGTCGACGTCAGGGACATACGCACCGTTGACCCTGCGATAGTCAGGAGGCAGCTGACTCTCGCGCAAGGTGAGCTTGACCTCGTGGCGGGCGGCCCTCCGTGTCAGGGCTTCTCGATCAACGCTCCTGTCCGCTCTGCCAAGGACCCACGGAACCACCTGTTCAGGGACTTTCTTCGTTTCGTAGAGGAGTTCGAGCCCCGGGCGGTATTGATCGAGAACGTGCCTGGTCTTGTCAGCTTCGAACATGGTGCGACGTTGCATGCGATCATCGACTCCCTCGCAGCTATTGGCTATGGCGCTGACGTTCGCATACTTGGTGCCCCGTACTACGGGGTTCCGCAGATGAGGTGGCGCACCATGGTGGTTGGCCTGCGTGGCTCACCGGTTCCGCCGTCGGCATGGCCTGAGCCGACCAGGCACGCCCCCTTGCGCGCCAACTTCACCACGACCTTCGACGGGCATGTCATCGTCAAAACGCCCAGCCCGGAGACCTCGGCACCGTTCATCACGCTACGCGAGGCGATTGGGGATTTGCCGCCCCTCGCAAATGGCGAGCGTGGCGTCAATGTCAAGCAGTATGCCATGAGCGCCACCTGTGACTATCAGCGGATGCTGCGCCGAGGAAGCGGTGGGGTGTACAACCACGAGGCCGGACGTTTGAGCCGGATAAACCTCGAACGTCTTTCCTATATCAAGCAGGGAGGCAACTGGACGGACATCCCGTATGACCTGTTGCCCAGGGGAATGCAGAAGGCTCGCCGGACAGATCATACGAAGCGCTATGGCAGGACCAGTTGGGACGACATCTCGTGTACCATACTTACGAAGTGCGACCCCCACTGGGGTGCCTTCTTTCATCCCGATCAGGATAGGGCGTACACGGTCAGGGAGGCGGCACGCATTCAGAGCTTCCCCGACCACTATGTGTTTGTTGGGTCCCAGGCCGAGCAGTATGCGCAGGTGGGAAATGCCGTGCCGCCGCTTCTGGCCAGAGCCATGGGCATGAGTCTCGCGGATGTGTTGAGGAGGCTTTGATGGCGGGCTACATTGCCGAGTTCTTTGGCTATGACTCGACGGACAAGAGCGAGCAGTCGTTGACGGCGGCGGCTCAAAGACATTGCCCGTTCGTCAATGCGAGTTGTATGAAGACCCTTGGGCATGAACGGCAGCAGGTGGCCTCTGGAGCATGTGCCGTTCGTCAGATCAAGTCCGACGAGCCCATTATCTGTTGTCCGCAAAGATTGTACGCTGATGACAACCAGATGCTGCGTATCGTTGGCGAAATGGCCTTTGGTCGAAGCGATCTAGGGTATTATTCTGGAACCGTGGCCGTGGGTCGGGCTGTGGCCGAGGGCGGAGCAATTGCCGTCTTCGGACAGGGCTGGGGCGGTGAGCTCCGTCTTCCCAAACGGACAGTTGACGGTGAGAAGGTCGGCAACTACTTCATGGACTGGGTCCTTGCCAGACTGGACGATAACGGCGTCATGATTGAGTTCACGGCCATTGAGGTGCAGACGATCGATACTACGGGAAACTATCGTGCATCGCGCGATGCCTTGCTTCACGGCAGGAACATGAAAAGCTCGAGCGTTGGGCTGAATTGGGAAAACGTCAACAAGAGAATACTTCCCCAGCTCATTTACAAAGGCCAGGTTCTCCAACGCGAGAGAGATCGGAAGAGCGTCG
>CALEPU010000099.1 GCA_937913075.1 uncultured Clostridia bacterium | reverse complement strand
ATACAGTCTAAAACAACATTTGCCAAAGTCACTTACGATGAAGCGCAAGCGGGGATTCCGTATGTACCACAAGACAAGACTCTCTACATTGAGCAGATGACTGATATGGCTCCTATCAAGCCAGGCGAAATCTTCCAGCCAGAGACAATGGAAGATGTGTTTGAACACTACAAACCTGAAAAGAAAGGTGTTCAGATGCGAGACATGGAAGGACGCCCCATAAGGGAGAATTTCCGATTCACGGCCATCAAAGATTTTGATGACAAGCATCTCATGGAGCAGAGTCCTTATTTGCATCAGCAGAAAGCCACTCTGGACTCATATAAGAACATTGAGCAACAGCTAATCAAGAATAAAGTTTTGCGCCGTGCTTTCGAAGACGAAGACGGTCGCAAAAACCTCGTCAATGCCTTCGTGGCCATCGAAGACAAGACATTCTGGACTCATAAGGGCATCAACTATGTACGTATGATAGGCGCCATCGTCAACTCGCTGCGCAGCGGCGGCAAGATAAGCGGCACCAGCACTATAACCCAGCAGCTTTCCAGAAACCTTTATCTTTCAGAGATCAAGAGCGTCCGCTCCATCGAAAGAAAGCTGCAGGAGGTCTACTATACCTTTGTCATAGAGAACGCTCTTTCAAAGCAGCAGATAATCGAGGCTGTTACTGACAGGACCCTGCGCAGCATCGGCGACAGGATATTCGCTTGGGTCGATACCGTAAAGCGTGACGACGATCCTACCGCCGCGCTGGATATCCTGTGTGAGGAGCTGCTCGGCGACAATTCGCTGCTGCGGGTGTTTATCGCAGTCAACGGCGCTGCCGAGTCCGATGAGCTTGTGGCAAAGCTCGACCGTGCTATGGGCGAGTGGAACGTCATGCTCGAGGTAGGCATACTCCGCATGCAGCCCGCCGTTGCCGACAGGATGCGCCGCATGATCGCCGCCATACTGCCCTTTATGTGCGGGCTTGCCTCGCTTAATGCCGATCCCGAGTATGCAAAGCACGCGTTTACCGCGCTGGTGCTCGGCTGACGGCTGAATTATGAAAACCGCGCTTATACAAATGAAGGTCAAAAGCTCTGCGGCGGCAAACCTTGCCCATGCCGCGGAGCTTGTTTTAAAGGCCCGTGGGCTCGGCGCCGAGGTCGTTGTGCTGCCGGAGATGTTCTGCTGCCCCTATGACAACGCCTCCTTTGCTGCCAATGCCGAGCCGCGCGGCGGGCGCATCTATTCCGCGCTCGCGGAAATGGCTGCCGAGGCAGGCTGCTTTCTTGTCGGCGGCAGTATGCCCGAGCGGGCGGGGGAGAGCATTTTCAACACCTCTTTCGTGTTCGACGCCGAGGGCAGATGCATAGCCAAACACAGGAAGGCACATCTTTTCGATATCGACGTTGAGGGCGGGCAGCGCTTTTGCGAGAGCGATACCTTTTCCGCCGGCGAAGCCGCGACGGTATTCGACACGCCCTGCGGCAGGCTCGGCGTCTGCATATGCTTTGATATCAGATTTCCTCTGTTTATAAGGCAATATTGCGATATGGGGGCAAAGGCGCTTATTGTCCCCGCTGCCTTCAATATGACGACGGGACCTCTGCATTGGGAGCTGCTGTTCCGCGCAAGGGCGGTGGATAATCAGCTTTTTACCCTCGGCTGCGCTCCTGCGAGGAACCGCAGAGCGGACTACGTGTCCTATGCCAACTCCATAGTCTGCGACCCTTGGGGAAGGGTACGGGCAAGAGCTTCTGCCCGCGAGGAAATACTCCTTGCCGATATCGACCTTGATGAGTGCGAGAGGGTCAGGCGGCAGATACCGGTGCTGAAAAATTAGGTATTCAAGCGCATTAAATAACGGCTGCCATAAGTGACAGCCGTTTATTATATCGGAACACTATATAATTATGAATTCAAAACTGCGAGCCGCGCCTCAGTCTTCCTCCGTGATCCTCGCGGTGATATCGTCGATGGCGGTGGCGACCTCGGGCTTGGACTCGATATCCTTTATTATCTGGTCGCAGGCGTACATTACCGTGGTATAATGCTTGCCGCCGAAGAAATCGCCAATGGAGGGGTACGAGCTGTCCGTAAGGGTGCGACAGAGATACATCGCCACCTGACGGGGGAAGGCTATCCTGCGCTCGCGCTTGGTGGACATAAGATCCTCCATCGTGAGGGAGAAATAGTCCGTAACGACCTGCGCTATAAGCTCCAGAGTTATCTTCCTGCGGGTGTTGCCCGCGGCATAGTCCTTTAAAACGGACTCCGCAAACTGAAGCGTGATGGGCTTTTTTGAAAAGCCGGAGTAAGCGACTATCCTGTTGAAGCTGCCCTCAAGCTCCCTTATGTTGGAGCTGACCCGCTCCGCAACGAAGGCAAGCACGTCCTCGGGCATGTCGACGTTCTCGCGCACAGCCTTGCGGCGCAGTATCGCGATGCGCGTTTCGATATCGGGCGGCTGGATGTCGGTGATGAGACCCCAAAGGAACCTCGCCCTCAGCCTCTCCTCCAATACGGGGATATCCTTCGGCTGACGGTCGCTCGTAATGACTATCTGCTTGTTGCCGTCGCGCAGTGCGTTGAAGGTGTGGAAGAACTCAAGCTCCGTCGAATCCTTGCCGCCGATGAACTGGATATCGTCCACAAGCAAAAGATCGAGCTTGCGGTATTTATCGCGGAGCTGCTGACGGGTGTTGGTCAGTATGGCGTTGATTACGTCGTTTGTGAAATCCTCACTGGTGATGAAAAGTATGTTGTACTCCGGGTGCATCCGGTGCACGTGATTGCCTATCGCGTGCAGAAGATGGGTCTTGCCCAAGCCGACGCCGCCGTAAATGAAAAGAGGATTGTAAGCCTCGGAAGGATTCTCGGCAACGGCGAGAGCGGCGGCGTGAGCGAACCTGTTCGATTCTCCGGTGACAAAGGGGTCGAAGGTATAGCGCTCGATAAGACTGCTGCAATCGCCCGCCTGCGCCGCGACCGCCGCAGGAGCGGTTCGCGCCGGACGCTTGTCCGTATCGGAGGTGACCATAAAGCTTATGGTAAGATTGGTCTTGTTGGCGGTGTTGACGCAGTTGGTTATGGTATGGGTATAGAAGTTGCGAAGCGTATTCAAATAAAGCTCGTTTTCGACCATAAGCACGAGCGAATTGCCCTCCACCGAAATGGGGGTGATATCCTTGACCCAGGTATCAAAGCTGATAGGCGTCATCTGCTCCTTTAAAAGCTCGAGCGCCTTTGTCCAAACCACCTGCGCAGAAAGCATAAGTCCCCCCTCCGACGTTGCGTGATTGCCTTTGACCGAGAAAAAAAGAGCTGCGGCTCACGGCTGTAGTTTCCGACGAGTATAATAGCAAAACAAACTACAGAAAGAACTGTTAGCACAAGTCACTTAAGTCTCCGGATTTTCTTGA
>CALEPU010000098.1 GCA_937913075.1 uncultured Clostridia bacterium | reverse complement strand
AAGCCTTGTCCATAAGCAAGCCCTCTGACGGCGGGGGAGAGCTATTATACTGTCAGCTCCTCTGTATCGAACAGCTCGTACTCCACACGCCAGAGCGTGAGCCCATGCGCCGGAGCGGTGTCACCCGCATTGCTGCGCAGCGGCTCTGCAAGCGCGGAGGAAATAAGCGCAGGGTCCTCAAAGCCCTGACCTATCCTCAGCATTGTGCCGACCATTATGCGCACCATGTTGTACAAAAAGCCGCTGCCCGCTACGTGATACCTGAGGTATTCGCCGTCACGCGTCCATTCGGAGACGAAGATCGTGCGCACGGTCGTGCTCGCCTTGCTGCCCGCCGCGCGGAAGGCATTGAAGTCATGCGTGCCCAAGAACAGCTTTGCCGCCTCGTTCAGCCTTTCGATATCGAGCGGATAATGCACGTGCAGCGCAGTGTTCCGCGTAAAGGCGCTTGCATGGGGCGCGTTGTTTACGGTATAGACGTAGTGCTTGCGCCGAACGTCAAATCTGGCATGAAAATCCTGCGGGACCTCAAAGCTTGCCTTGATGCGGATGTCGTCCGGCAGACGCGTATTCAAAGCATAGCAAATTTTATCCGCGGGAATCCTGCACTCGGTATCGAAGTGAGCTGTCTGCGCCCTCGCGTGCACTCCGCTGTCCGTACGGCCCGAGGCGTGGAGCGCGGGTCGCTCGCCTGTCAGCATATAAAAGGCGTCGCCTATCTTTTCCTGTATGGCAACCCCGTTAGGCTGTACCTGCCAGCCAACGTAATTCGTACCGTCGTATTCGATTACAAGAACTATCCTTCGCATAAATGAGATGTTATGATCACTGCGCAGCTCGCCCGTCTATACCCGATGCGGCGCCGGTCGATACCGTCTCGATAAAAACGAGCTCCGGAATGCCGTCCGCCGTGTAGATTATCATAACGCGGTCTTCGTCCATTTGCCAAAGCAAAAGCTCGATCCTGCCGGTCTTTTCGATATCGCCGCCGAACCCGCATTCCTGCGACAGACTGACGATATGTTCCGTTTCCTCATCGGTGAGTTCGCCGGCAAGTATATCCCTTATGCAGGTATTATCGCCATAGCCCTGCAAGAAAAAATCGTCCGGCGAGACGCTGTAGCCGAAGCGGTTGACGCTTTCGCAAACAGACCGCAGAGGGCTTCGGACGTCAATTATAACGCGCCAGACCGCCGCAAGCACTAAAATCACCGCGGCGGTAATGAGCAGCGCCCTTTTTGTGGCGGAGCTCATGCCGCCTCGACCCCCAAGAGCGAGGAGAAGAGGGAGAGCAGCCGGCTGTCGAGCGGCAGATATAATTGACG
>CALEPU010000097.1 GCA_937913075.1 uncultured Clostridia bacterium | reverse complement strand
TCCGATCTGCGGGCGTTGGGTACGGCGTTTGGTATGCCGTCGGCGCCGGTGCTTGATAGGCTGTGGGGCGCGGAGTATAATACTGCGTCGTGACCGGAGCTATCGCAGAAAAATATGCAGAGCCTACTCTAAATCTTCGCGGGTGCATATTGTAATGCGTTTTTGCTACAAGCTGTCTTTCGACCTCTGCGCCGTCTTTATAATAGACACGGTAGGTCTCGTAATCGTAACCTGTTATGGCTTCGTTATCGAGCACCTTATCGTATTTGCCCAGTGAGGAGTCCTCGATATACTCGTCGTCTCCCGGGGGTATGGTATCGACGAGCACGGCTATGACCTCTATACTGCGCTCATCCTTCCTATCGCCGTACACTTCGCAGTGCACCTCACGGGCGTCGCTGTCGACCCAAGCGAAAACGTAGGCGTCCGCGTTTGTGGTGTTCTTCCATTTGAAATCAATGCTGTCGGTATCAATGGTCGCATCCCTTCCGCCGCCGGCGTAAGCCACCATGCGGGAATGCCCCTGCCGATAGACGATATCCATATCTGCCAGCAGCACAGCATTGAAGAGCGTTGTGCTGACCTGACAGACGCCGCCGCCCGGCTGATCCTTGGTATCCGCGCCTCCCTCGGTGATGCCGGGAGCATTTCGCCAGCCGTTCTGTTCGGTCCTTCTGCCAAGTGCCGAATTACAGGAGAAGACCTGTCCCGCGCCTACGACTGCGCCGTTTATGAGCGCAGCCGCCTTACCGATATTGTAGACCCTTTCGGGTCTTTCAAGCGAACCGCCCGCGAACGAGGTCGTGTAGCTGCCGAGAAGCTTCGGTATGCTTACCTGCGCCTCCTCGGGTCCTGCCGCAGGCACCGGGACAAACACTGCGTCAAGGCTCGTTTCACCCTGCATTATCAGCGCCATGCAGGCTTCTATATCGAGCGCGCGCCCTTCGACGCCATCCTCCACTATGAACCTGCCCTTACTGCTCGCCTCCCCTGCGTCGAGCACGGGTACGGCCTTGGGAGGAGTGGGAGCGATATCGCAGCCGGCGGCAAGCTCCTTTAAGCTTCTGCGCAGCGCGTACTCCGAAAACACGAGGGAAAGCTCATATTTTCCCCCATTCCTTGCTCTTTGCAGAATATCGGTCATATCGGTCGCAAGGTCGATATCCGACGCGGTGAGAGTATGAGCCTCGCCGTCGATGATGACAGTGCAGGAGTAAGCTTCCGTCAGCTCTCTCGCCTTATCCGCTAGCTTTGACGCGGCAGCACTGCGAGTTAAGCCGCCTATATCCACGCCGGAGATGCGAGTACCCTCGGGATACCTTGCGGGGTCGGCGTTCAATAGCCCGAACTCCCCCGCTATCACTGCCGCTGCGCTGCATATCGCGAGCACGAGCGCCGCCGCAGCGACGACCGTGAGCAGCCTCCTCGACCTGCCGCTTTCGCTCTTCCATTTGCCGAACCGCATATTGACCCTCCGCACACAAAATAACTTCAACCATATAATTATTCTTGCCGAAGCCAAAATATGTATACTGTTTTTGACCGATTATGTTATAATAGGTGATATGATAAAAAAGGAGCGCAGAGGCTTGGTTATAGAAAAGCGGTTTATGGAGGCGGCGCTTTGCGAGGCTCAGGCGGCGGCAGAGGCGGATGAGACGCCGGTCGGCGCGGTCGTGGTGTGCGGTGATGAAATAATAGCACGTGCGCACAACCTTGTTGAGACGTTGCACGATCCCACGGCGCACGCGGAGATGCTTGCCTTGAAGCAAGCGGCGGAGCTTAAAGGCTGCCGCGAGCTATCGGACTGCGTGCTGTACGTCACCATGGAGCCATGCCCAATGTGCGCCGGAGCCTGTCTTCTTTTGCGCATCGGCGCAGTTGCTTTCGGGGCTTACGACAGTACCTGCGGCGCATTCGGCTCGAAATTCGATATCGGCAGCGGCGCGGCAGGCAGGGTCATACCCGTGATAGGCGGCATTATGGATGAAGTGTGCGCCGCTCTGTTAAAAGACTTTTTTAAGGACAAAAGATGATGGAACCGATTCAGTACAGACAAGCCCTGCCGATGACGCCGGAGGAGCTTTATACCGTTTTCGGCGTTGATACTCCGGATTTTGTTATAGTTTCGGGCGATGCATACGTGGATCACCCCTCTTTTTGCAGCGCCATAATAGGCAGAGTATTGCAGTCGAGAGGATATTCGGTAGGCATTGTAGCACAGCCGCGAACGGGGAGCCTTGCGGACTTTATGCGTTTCGGCAGACCAAGGTATGCCTTTCTCGTCAACTCCGGCAATATGGACTCGATGGTGAACCACTACACCAGCGCGAAGAAGCCCAGGTCGCAGGACGCCTACTCCCCGGGCGGCAAGCGCGGCGCAAGACCCGACCGCGCAGTTACAGTCTACTGTCAAAAGCTGCGCGAGGCATTTGGCGGCGTCCCAATCGTGATAGGGGGCATCGAGGCGAGCCTGCGGCGCTTTGCACATTACGACTATTGGGACAACAAAGTCCGCAGGAGCATACTTTTCGACAGCGGCGCAGATCTGATCTCCTACGGCATGGGCGAGCATCAGACCGTGGAAATAGCCGACGCGCTTGCATCCGGTCTCTCGATAAGCGATATCACCTACGTCGCCGGCACCTGCTATGCGGCGGAAAGCCTTGACAGCGTTTACGACTGCGACGAGATAGAAAGCTTTGAGGCTGTCGCCTCCGATAAAAAGGCATACTGCCGCGCTTTTATGCGCCAGTATGAGGAGCAGGATGCACTTACGGGCAGAAGGCTCGTGCAGAAGCACGGCAATAAATGGCTCGTCGCCAACCCGCCTGCGCTGCCGCTCACCACTCAGGAGCTCGACGACGTTTACGAGCTGCCGTACACGAGGCAGCCGCACCCATCCTACAAAGAGCATATACCCGCGATAGACGAGGTGCTTTTCAGCCTTGTATCGACAAGGGGCTGCTTCGGAGCTTGCTCGTTCTGCGCTCTCACGTTCCATCAGGGCAGAGTTATACAGGCGCGCAGCCACGAGTCGCTTATTAGAGAGGCGGAGCTTTTGACGAAGCATCCCGACTTTAAGGGCTACATACACGACGTAGGCGGTCCTACGGCGAATTTCCGTGCTCCGGCCTGTGCAAAGCAGCTCACAAAGGGCGTGTGCAAAAAGCGCCAGTGTCTCGGCTATGAGCACTGCCAAAACGTTCGCGTGAGCCATACTGATTTCCGTGAGCTTTTGAAAAAGCTGCGGCAGGTCGAGGGTGTTAAGCGAGTGTTCGTGCGCAGCGGCATCAGATACGATTACCTGATGTTCGACAGGGACGACGGCTTTATACACGACCTTGTGAAGCATCACGTTTCCGGACAATTAAAGGTTGCGCCGGAGCACGTATCCGAGGAGGTACTGCGGCTCATGGGTAAGCCCTCGGCAAAGCTCTACGACCGCTTTTGCGCAAAATACAAAAAGGTGAACGAGCAGGAGGACAAGCAGCAGTTCATAGTGCCTTACTTTATGTCGAGCCATCCCGGCAGCACGCTTGACAGCGCGATCGAGCTTGCGCTCTACCTCAAAAAGAGCGGGCAGCGTCCTGAGCAGGTGCAGGATTTTTATCCCACGCCCGGTACGCTCTCGACCTGTATGTTCTACACGGGACTCGATCCGCGCGATATGCAGCCGGTATACGTGCCTCGCGATCCTCAGGAGAAGGCGATGCAGCGGGCGCTCATGCAGTATTTCATGCCGCAGTACCGCAGTCTTGTGATAAAGGCGCTTTATAAGGCGGGACGCGAGGAGCTTATACCTGAGCTCCTGCCGCCGAGGAGACCCGAGGCAAGAATGCCGGCGCGGTCGGGCGACAGGCGACCTGGCGGGAATGTGCAAGAGTCCTGCAAAGCCAAGCCCAAGAACGGGAATAGACGAACGCCCGCGAAAGCCAAGACCGAAGGAACCGCCAATAGGGGCAGCCGGAAGAAATAACGTGCAAGGATGCGGTTTGATGGGAGCAGTTGATTCAAAGTCAATACTGATCTTCATAGCCGTTTGGATCATTTGCTATGGTGCGAATTGCATTTGTGTTCTTCCTGACGGCAGGCATAACGAAGCTGACTATATCGCGCTGCCAAAGCCCTTGGCATTTATTCTTTTTCTTCCGCTTGCGATAGGAAAATGCAGCAGTTATCTCCTGATTTGCGTGCTGCTGCTCTTTACTGTCGGCGCGGCGTTCATAGCGCTGATGCTCCTTTTCCGAGAGCAGATGTACGTCAATATCGCCGTGAGCGCAGTCTTCGTCTTCGGCATTTTCCTGCTGCTGTATTTGAGATCGCGGAAAATACGGGCGGCAGGTTGATATCACCCGCCGTCAAAAGCAAATTCCTTTACAGCGCTGTCAGATATTGAGCAGAACGAGCGCGGCAAGTATCAGCAATATGCCGATGAGCTTGCGCCGTGAGAGACGCTCGCGGAATATCAGCATTCCGGCAAGGCTTATCAATACTATCGCGCCGATGTTGTAGATGGGGTAGGTCACCACTGCGGGCAGACTGCCGAGTGCCAACAGCAGACAGCGCGAGGTGAAGTAGTTGGGTATGCCGATCATAACGCCGAAGACAATATCAAGCGGCGCTATCCTCTCGTGCTTGAAGGCGGTTATTGCCGCACTTATCAAAAGCGCAGAGGAGAAGTTGAACAGCAGGAAGAAATCTTTAAGCTCCGCAACACCTGTCTTGTCGTAAATATTGGTCATCGACTCGGCAAAGCCGCTTATTACAAGCAAAGCTATGAGCAGCAGCGCAGCGGAACCGGCGCCATGCGACCTCTGCTCCTTGGGTTCAAGGTAGATTATCAGAATCGCCGCAACGGCTGCGGCAAGCCCAATAAGCTGCATTGCCGTCGGACTTTCGCCAAAGACGAGCACTGCCATCAGAGTGGGGACTATGACCCCAAGCTTCATAAATACGGATGAGAGCATTACACCGCTTGCGCCGATGCACTTCTTCAATATAACAAAATTGAGCAGGAATATCGCTCCGCCGACGAGCCCGAGAAGACCGGCAAAAGGCAGGCCGCTTGTATCGCCAAGGGGGAGCTTGGGCGCGGCAAAGCAGAAAGCCGTTACCGCGCAGGTAAAATAGTTTGCCATGAACATGGCGTAGTTGTTTTTAACGTGACGCTCGCTCCAGCGCATCAAGATAGAGACCGACGAGCTTGCGAGTATTGCAATTATAAGGTACAGCATTTTGCCCTCCGATAAAGCCTAAAACGGCACAGGCGGTATTGTACCACAACGCGCAGGATTTTTAAACAGGCGGCGAAAACCTTTTTGCACGGCGCATTTAAAATCTGCGTTGCATATACCGCCGCGCGGAATTATAATAATGAAAAAGCATTTGCGGGAGGACCCGAAATGATATCCAAAGAGCTTTTAACAAACAGCTTTAAAGAAGCTTACGGCGCTTCGCCGGAGCTTATCGCTTTTGCGCCGGGACGGGTCAACCTCATAGGCGAGCATACCGACTACAACGGCGGTCACGTGCTGCCGTGTGCGCTGAGCCTCGGCGTGCTTTGTGCCGCTAAAAAGAGGGACGACGGCTTGATAAGGCTTACCTCGCTTGGCTTTAAGGATGAGGGCGTTCTGTGCTTTGATATAGAGGGCGAGCTGCCGCAAAGAAGCTCGTGGGCTCTCTACCCCATGGGCGTGCTGCGCGCATTAAATGACGCCGGCTGCGCCATAAGTCACGGTGCAGACCTCATGTTTGTCGGCGATATTCCCGCAGGGTCGGGGCTTTCCTCCTCCGCGGCGGTCGAGGTCGCGGCGGCGCTGGCGTTATGCGGGCTCAACGGCGTTTCGCTCGAAGTAAAAAAGCTTGCGCGCATCTGCCAAAGAGCGGAAAACGTGTACGTCGGGGTGAACTGCGGCATAATGGATCAGTTTGCGAGCGCCGCCGGCAGGCGCGATAACGCGCTTTTCCTCAACACCGCAACGCTTGAATATGAGTACGTGCCCTTCGAGCTCGGCTCCGCGGAGCTAATAATAGTCAACAGCAAATGCAAACACTCGCTCGCGGGCTCGCAGTATAATCTGCGCAGACAGCAATGCGAGGCAGCGTTAAAGCTGCTTGAACCCAAAACCCATGCCGATGCGCTTTGCCATATCAGCCCTGAGATATTTGAGGCGAGCAAGGATGCTTTGAACGATCCTGTGCTCTTAAAAAGAGCGCGCCACGCCGTTTATGAGGAGGCGCGCACGCTTACTGCCGTCAAGGCTTTACGAGCGGGCGATATAAAGGAATTCGGCAGGCTGATGAACGGCTCTCATGTTTCCCTGCGGGACGATTATGAGGTGAGCTGCTTCGAGCTCGACGTACTGACGGAGCTCGCTTGGGAGACCTCGGGCGTTCTCGGCGCCAGAATGACCGGCGGCGGCTTCGGCGGCTGTATGGTCAGCATAGTAGAAAAAGACGGCATTGACGAGTTTACGGCAAGGGTGGGCAGCGGATATCTTGCCGGGACCGGAGTAGAGGCGGAGTTCTACCGCATTTCTCCCGCCGACGGAGCAAGCCTGATAAATTAATAAAACGGCACAAGCACGCCAAGATCGCCCACTGTATCTCGGAGGGCGATCCTTTTTACGTCAAATTCAGTTTTCCCGAGCTTCGATAAAATACATTCTTGATGCGAAATCGGTATAAAGCCGCGTATTATCGCCGTAGCCCGTGCCGATATAAGCCTGCTTCAGCTTGACGCCCGCCATCAATGCAGAGCCGGAGGAAATAAGCTCCTCGGAGTCACCGGGCATCTTGATAAAGCGATTTATCAGCCTGTGCACAAGGGAACCCTGCTTAACGTGGAAGGGCGCTATCGTGTTGACGAGGCTTCCGAACCTCTTTACCTCGACCTTGCTCTCAATGCTGCTCAAACGGTATCGCAGCGCGGGCTCGAGCCCCGCGGGACGCAGTATCTCGTTCGGGGTATTGGGCAGCGCTTTCTCCCTCATGAGCATGGCGACTGCGCGCCTGCCGTCGCTTGAAACGCTGACCCACTCATGCGTGTTGCCGGACCGTATGCGATAGAACGATCCGAATTGAAGCACGTCGCGCCATTTTTTGTAAAGCTCGATCTGGTTTTTGAGAGATCGGAAGAGCGTCGTGTA
>CALEPU010000096.1 GCA_937913075.1 uncultured Clostridia bacterium | reverse complement strand
TCGGGGACGGCTGTTGCTCGGAAGGTGATTTTGAGCATTAATGCAACAGCCTCTTTTATCTATGAGCTATGTCTTAAATAATTGCTAAATGCGGCATTCCCGCGAAGTGTCAATAGTAATACCTTATCGAGTCGAATAGATCCTCGAATTCGTCAAAATCTATATTGCCGGAGTTTCTGACGGCATAGACGATCAGTACGACGTAGAGCGAGATGAACAATGCAATTAGGACCATGCTGACGATGCTGATTATTTTTCCCCATTTCGCAAAGCCGGGCAGGGGATTTTGATACTCGCCGGAGGCGGCTCTTTTGCCTGCTATGACGGAGAGTATCAGCCCGACGAGCGGTACGCTGAAGGCGCAGGCGAAGCCGGCAATGGCAAGCCCGTTGGTGCCGCGCAGCGGAGTTTGGGGCTGAGGAACGGCATAGCCGCCTTCGTAACCGGAGCTCTGCGTATCGCCCGTATACGAGGGATTTGCAGAGCCGCAGTGAGGGCAGAATCTTTGCAGACCATTAAGCGGCTCCCCGCAGTATGCACAGTATTCCAAACAAATCACCTCCCTGAAAAGCTTACAATATTATATTACCATGCCCTGCCTCACGTGTCAATAACGTGGAAGCGGCTCGCCGTACACCTTCTCAACTCCGCCAACGGGCAACTCAACCTGAAGGCTGCGTTATTGAATTCGTTCGTCGGCTCCCGTATAATGTGCCTGTAAGCAAAAGACCGAAACAATTTTAGGAGGAAATTATTATGGAGCTCGGAAAGAAGATAACGGATGCCAAGCAAAGCGGAGGGTAACGTCGTTTGGGATTGGAGCTTCCGCAACCACACCGAGGCTGTCGACCTCTACCGCGAGCTTTGCGACAAGAACCCCGACCTTTATTCCCCGCATTACTATCTGTCGGATAACCTTATCGCCGACCGCAGAGCCGCCGAAGCGTAAGCAACGAATAATCGAACCGAACAGCAAATGGTCCTGTGCAATGCAGGGCCAAAATAAAACAACGAAACATCAAATCATTAGAAAAGTTAGGATTCTCAGTTTCGTTGTTTTGAGCTGTCGGATTAAGCTGATTCAAGTCTTTCTGCAATGAGATTGACTTGTTGTTATGCCTTGTTTTGCGCATAACTATTAAGTTTTCGGAACAGACCCATGGGCTTACGCCTTTACTCGCTCTTCTTGCCGAAGATGCCGCCGAGCTTATCGCCTATATTCTCCACGGTCTCCTTTATTTTATCGGCTGAGAGGGCAGTCTTTACGCCTTCTATTATCTTCTCGAGTAAGCCCTCAGGAACGCCATCGCCTGCGACGCGCTCGACAGTCTTCTCGGGGTCTTTTTTAAAGGCGTCGAAAAGACCGGCGTCGTTCTTTATCTTCCCTATTATCTCTTCGATTTTGGCTTTGATATCGAATTCCATAATAATAACCTCCCGTTTTTTTCATCGCTTATTATACCCGCGCCGACGCCTGATCATACCAAGCCCAACGTGGGGAAAACACATTTTTAAAAGCGAAAACCCGTTATTCCGCCTTGACTATCTCGCTGTCGGCGGCGTTCTTCTTGACGGACTCAATGCCGTTCATGCAGCTGTTGAGCGCCTTATAGCCCTCGCTGACGGCAATGATCTGACCGTTGGTGGCTTTGAGCCTGAAACGGAACTCGCCCGCCTTATCGGTATAGACCTCGAACTTGGGGTGCTTCTCGACCGCGTAACCCTCAACTGTCTGGTTCTCGACGGCAGCGACGGGTGCGTTCTTGATAACGCTCTCGATACCCTTGCGGCAGTTTACCTCCGCAGTGTAGACCTCGGAAGTCGCAATGACCTCGCCGTTGGTCGCTTTAAGATCGAACTTGATACCCGTCTTGGTCTCCTTGATAACAAACTTACCCATAATGCCCTCCTGCTTTTAGGATTTTAGCCTTGCGGAACAGCGCCCGCAAATATCTGTCTATAATATACAGCATTTCGCGCCGGATTTCAAGGGGGAATATACGGCTTTTGATTTTGTACAGAAGAGGCGCAGCACATCCGATCCAATTCTCCAAGGCGGCGGTCGCAGGGAAGCGAACCTCATGAGCCTTTGAGACAACAAGATTAATATAGAACTTTTTCGCAATATTCAGGGGTAAGCCGCGGAAATAAAAACGCGGCGGCGGTGTTGCGCGGCGCGCGCGCTTGGTGTATAATATTCAAAAGGTCTTTGCCTTTAATTTCATCGCCTTCGGCGGGAAGGAGTTTTATTATGAAGTACGTTTGCGACGCCTGCGGTTGGGAGTATGACGAGGAGCTTGGCTCTCCCGAAAACGGCATTGCCCCCGGCACCAAGTTTGAAGATCTGCCCGAGGATTTCACCTGTCCGCTCTGCGGCGTTGACAAGGGCATGTTCAGCGAAGCCTGACAGCAATTCAAGAAAGCGGCGCCGCCGCTTTTTTGATTTTGAAGAAGTCCGCGAAGGGAGAGAACATGAACAAAAAGGTCTATTTTGCGGGCTCGATACGCGGAGGCAGGGCGGACGCCGCTCTATATGCCGCTGTCATTGCCCATATCAAGCATAAAAACACAGTGCTGACGGAGCACGTAGGCGACCTCAAGCTCTCCTTATTGGAGCGGGGCGAGGCGGGCGACAGAGCAATATACGAGCAGGATACCGCTTGGCTTGCCGAGTGCGACCTCGTTATGGCCGAATGCTTCTGCCCGTCGCTCGGCGTGGTGTATGAGCTCGCCTATGCCGAAAAGCTCAACAAGCCCTGTCACATATTCTATCGGCGAAGCGCCGCACAGCTTTCGGCGATGCTGACGGGCGACCCTTACTTTGATATAATCCCCTACGAGACGGAAGACGAGGTGTTTTCCGCACTCGACAGGATATTGAACGAAAACTAAATCATTAATTCGGAGGCAAATATGGCAGCAAAAAAGGTAGGCGCGCTCATAAAGGAGGCGCGCACCAAGGCGGGGCTCACTCAGGAGCAGCTCGCAAAGAAGGTCACAGGCTGCACCGCAAGCGACATAGGCAAGGTGGAGCGCGGCGAAAAATCGCTCACGCAGGAGCAGTTGAAGCAGATAGCCAAGGCGACGGGCGTAACGCAGAAGTCGCTGCTTGACGCGGCAAAGAGCGGCACGTCGTCATCGTCTTCGTCGTCTTCGTCCTCGTCCGCGACGACTGTCTCGATGAAGCTCTCGGCAGCGGAAAAGAAGCTCGTTTCGCTCTATCGCAAGGCGGACGCCGACACAAAGAAGAAAGCGCTGGAGCTGCTTGAGGGCTCCGACAGCGCACAGAGCACGGGCTCCGGCGTCGGCGACGCGCTGACGGGCATATTGGGTCAGCTTTTCGGCAGCGGCGGCGGGCTTTTTAACAGGGAAGGCTCGCCCGCAGACGGGAGCGATCGGGACGGTTAAAGTCGCCGAGAAGCCATTGACACGTGCTGTTTTCGGTGATATATTAGTTCAGCGGCTTTTGCCGAATCAACCTATATTATTTATAAGGAGTATTTTGGAATGAAGAAACTCTTATGTTGCTTATCCGCAGCTCTGCTGCTTGCGGTGCTTATCTGTCTGCCCACGGCAGCGCTCGCCTCGACCGTTGAGGGCGAGTGCGGCGACGGCGTAGTTTACAGCTACGATACCGATACCAAGGTGCTTACACTCACCTACACCGGCGAGGGCACGGGCGCAATGACCGATTACGCATCGAGGAGGAGCCCCTTCTACACCGCCACCGCCATCCGCAACAACTGCACCGAGATAGTCGTCGGCGAGGGCATTACCTACGTTGGCAGCAACGCCTTCTTCTACCTTACCAAGGTCACCTCGGTGGAGCTGCCCTCCACTCTCACCTCCTGCGGCAGCTTCAGCTTTGCCACTATGAACGCTTTGACCTCGCTTACGCTGCCCGAGGGCATGACCTCGATAGGCGCCAGCGCCTTCTATAACGACCGTCTGCTCACCGGCGTCACGCTGCCCTCCACGCTTACGGAGATAGGCGAAAAGGCGTTCCAGGGCTGTCAGGCGATAACCTCCGTTGAAATTCCCGCCGGAGTTGAGGTCATACCCGCGTTCGCATTCAGCGGCTGTATGGATCTCGCCGAGCTCACCCTCAACGAGGGCAACGTGAGCATCGGCGCCTCTGCCTTCTCCTCCGCAGCCGTCACCTCGGTATATATTCCCTCCACGATCACGAGCATAGAGCACGACGCCTTCTCCGGCTGCAACAGCCTGCCCGCCTTTGCCGTCTCCGAGAGCAGCTCCGTTTACGCGAACTCCGCCGACGGCGTGCTCTACACCAAGGATTTCACCTCGCTTTGCATCTGTCCTCCCGGCTTTACGGGCGGACACAGCATCGACGCTCGCTGCACCGCGATAAACGATTATGCCTTTGAATACTGCTCCGAGCTCACCTCCGTCGTAATTCCCGAGGGTGTGGAGCGCATAGGCTTCAACGCGTTCAGCTCCTGTTCTTCTCTCACAGAGGTCACCGTGCCCGAAAGCGTTACCGAGCTCGGCGGTCAGGAGTTTTACTACTGCACCTCGCTTACCGATTTTACCTTCCTCGCAAACGTTTCCGCCCCCTCCGACTATATGCTCTCCGGCTGCAGCGCGCTTGTAAACGTTGATCTCGGCAGTCACGTGACCGAGCTTTCCCCGGGGCTTTTCTGCTACTGCGATTCGCTCGAAACCGTCGCTCTGCCCGAGAATATAACGGTCATTCCCAGATATTGCTTCTGCGGCTGTCCTTCGCTCACCTCAATAGTGCTGCCCGAGAGCGTTATCGTTATTGACGACAGCGCCTTTGAGAGCTGCACCGCGCTTCCCTATATCAATATCCCCGAGAATTTGCAGTACGTTGGGCAGTATGCCTTCCGCTTCTGCTCCTCTCTTGCAATGGAGCTTGTTCTGCCCGCAAACTGCAATAGGATAGGCAGCATGGCTTTCCAGAACTGCACGGGCATCACGAGCCTGACCGTTAACGGCGATCTTGTAAACGACGGCTATACTCCCGCCGTCGGCTCCGGCGCCTTCCAGGGCTGCTCCGCTATGGAGACCGCGGTCTTCAACGGCAATATCGAGACCCTCGATCAGCGCGCCTTCACCAACTGCACCTCGCTCGTCAGCATCGTGTTCAACGGTGATATCAACATCATCAACAACAACGCCTTTGCGGGCTGCACAGCGCTTGAGAGCGTCGTCTTCCAAGCCGTCGCCGAGATCAGGAATTACGTATTCAACAGTTGCGATTCTCTCACCTCCGTAACCTTCCATTGCGACGTGCCCGCCGTAAACGGCAACAGCCCCGTCGCCTCCAACAGTGAGTCGCTCGTAATCTATTACCCCGGCGAGTATACCGATTGGGCTTCCAAGCCCCTCGGCGATGCTTACGAGTACGTCCCCTTCTACACGGCTCCCCGCGTTGAAATGGTCACGGCAGAGCTGCGCGCAAGGGCGACCGAGGATGATTTCCACGATTTGCGCTTCATAGCCAAGGTATATAATTTTGAGGGCTGCGAGGTAGCAAGGCGCGGCATGGAGCTTTACTGCGCGGCGGTCGACCGTCACATCTTGGTCAAGAGCACCACAAAGTATGAGCTTTTCGAGGAGGAGGACGCCTACACCTTCGCCGTAGTCCTCAAAAACATCCATCTCGATTGGTGCGATTATTACATCGAGGCCCGCGCCTATATCGAGGTCACCGGCGACTGCGAGGGTACCTTCTATTCCGACGTCATAGGTGCTTCGGTGAACGAGCTGCTCAATAATTAAAAGCCCTCAGCCGAGCAAACATTTGAGATAAAGCTTCCGTAAGCAATACAGCTCGTTATAAGGACGCTTAATAAGAGAAAACCCGAGATCGGCAATAAAGCCTTTCTCGGGTTTTTTAGGCAGACCGTCGGGAATGAGGGAATATCCGTGAAGCAGCTCGTCATTTACCGAATTTTCGGTATCTGATACGAGAGCATGGCTTTTTCATGGTTTTGCTGCAAACGCATCACATAATATATTATATTCGGGGCTTGAAAAGGGAGGAATGATAGGTTATACTATAAATAAGTCATGTTGAAAAAATGCATAATGAAATGTGTGTGCCTCATTGAAAAAGATTCCTTTTAAAAAGCTATTGCCTGCATTTCTTGCATTATTATTTCTGATTTCCTTTATCGGCTGCGGCGGGGATCCGAAGCAGGAAAGCCCTACCGAGCCGCCCTTGGATCAGGCTGTACAGGGAGGCGAGCCCACAGAAGCGACGAACGCTCCTTTGAGTTATGATCCCGCCGAGGATTTCCAAAATAGCTTCGGCACCTGCGCAGGCTCTTCTATATGGGAAAACGAAGAAATATTGCTGTTCTCGGCAACCGGATACAATTACTTCGGCTACTATGATAAGGCGTCGGGGATCCATGGAGTTCTTTGCGGAAAGCCGGAGTGCATGCACGACATGAATAATCTGAACGACGAGTGCAGCGGATATGCCGAGAATATCATTACCCATATCGGCATGATGAATGGCAGGATACTTTTCGTCGCATACGACAGTTCAAGAAATCCGAGCGGATTCAGCCTTTACAGCATGAAATCGGACAGCACAGACAGGCGAAAGCTGCTCGACCTGCCGGAGCAGGACATTACCGGAGCGATCCAGCAGTGTTATCTGCACCGGGGTTACCTCTATATGAACGCCAACGTATACGAGGTTCACAGCGGAGAGCCCATTGATAATACCCGTTTTTCAAGGCTGAACGTCAGCACAGGCGAATTTGAGCTTATCTTTGATGACAAATACGAGAGCCTTTATTCGGGAATGTGCTTTATCGGCAATAATGTATATATGTTCAGATCCTCTATGACGGTCGATGAAACGATAAGCAACGTCATAAAACGCTTCGATTCCGAAACGGGTGAGCTTGAGACCGTTCTTGAAAGCGAGGAACAGGACTTTGACAGGATCATGTTCCGCATGTGGGTCGATGAGACGGAAAACATATATTGCACTATGATGCAGACTGCCGGCGCTGCAGCGGTAGTCTACAAGGTCGATGGGGGTCGGCTGAAGCCCATCATGGATTTTGCCGACAACGAGATATTATTCAACGTCGCTATGCTTTCCGACGGTATAGTTTCGGCGCTCGGCATACCGCTTGACGGTATGGGCGATGAGGATGAAGCCCCTGAGCTCATGCTTTGGATACGCGACTTTGAGGGGAACACCGTATATAAGGGCGATTTTCCGTCTTCGTTTGTTCGGGAGCTTGGCATGGATGAATTCATCTATTCCGATATTCAGGGCGATGCAGCCGAATTTTATATACAATTCTACGGCGACGAGGACGAGCAAGGAGTTCCCGATATATGCTTCGTAAGATTTGATATCGTTTCGCCTTCGGAGCTTAACGGTGAGCTTGTCTTCAGATCAGGACAATAAAAAACAAGCGCAGAACAGCCCCTGCCGTCATACTGTTGCATTCAAGAAAGGAGAAATTATTATCAGAAAGCCCCTTTGCGGGCGATTCTATTTGCTTTGTTTGTAGCTTTCCCTGCATCGGCATACGATGGGACCTTTACAACTACGAAGTCCTATGAAGCAGGATACACGATCCTGAATTATACCTACTTCTATACAGAATCGGTAAGCAAGGCATCTTCCTTCTTATGGTATTTCGCAACTGATAACAACATTGAAACCTACTACGTTGATGATTACGGGAACGAGTATAATGGAAAGCACTACACGAGTGTTTACTATTTGAATACCCCGATAACAGGTGAACAGACCGTTTATTTTGGAAACACAAAAACCTTCACTTCGTTTTATAGCAACTATGCCTCAACGGCAACTTCAATCCGTCTAAAAATACGCAACGGCAGTGCTATAGGGTTGGGTTATAAAACGAAGGGATCATTTGTGTCTGTAAAAGGAGATCCAAATATTGCATAATAAGTTGAAAATAAGCGTTGTATTTATACTTCTTGCTGCAGCTTTGTTTCTCTGCGCCTGTCAGAAAACGCCGGACGATGAATATGTGGTCAACAAAGGCGACGATACTGCTCAGGAGAAGATAAACGCCACTGCTCTGCCTGTTTCTCCATGGTCGGAAGCAACAGGTCAGGCGAATTTTCCTGCAAGGTGGGAGGATGATATCAAGACTGATTATAAGGAAATGATAATATCAGCCGATATTGTCACCTCCGGTATTGGGCAGTATCCAGTTTATCTTGTCAGAAAAAGCAGCTATTCGACCGAAGACCTTGTCAAGATCGGAAATTATCTGTTTCAGGATATAACCGGATGGAGAAAAGGCGTTTCGCCCTCAAGGGAGTTCTTGATCGAAGCCATGAAATATGTCTCCAGTATCACCATGTCTGGGGATCAGCTTGAAGGCCTAAACAAAGAGTTGGCCAGGACCGGTATTTCCGATGAAGACAACGTCTCCTGTACAAATGTTTCGGAGATACCCTTAGGGGAAAGGGGCGCATTCTCCGTTTTCACGAAGACCGGCGGAGGCAGCCTATGGATAAACAATGATGGATCGATACAAGCCGATTCTAATCTGTATGGTGTCATACAGCCCAAAAGCTGGTTCAGAGATGATGATCCCGACGCCCCGAAGTTCTCCGCTGAAATAACACTCGATGAAGCCTTGTCCAAGGCTAAAGAGTTCTTTGCCGCTATTGGAATCGAAGGCTTTGAACTATATCGCAGTGAAGAAGCTCGATGTGTCAATATGTACAGCTCCGAGGTTTATGATACCGGTTGGGATCTTCGTTTTGTACGCACTTATGGGTATTATCCGTTCTCGGCCTCGGAATATGATGCTTCCGATAATGGCGCTTTCGATTTTAATGATGGCGCATCAGATTTTTCTTCAGCATGGAAAGCAGAGACAATTGGTCTATATGTGACAGGAAGCGGCGTTAAATCGGTCGCTATGTATGATCCATATGAAAACATTGCTATGCTGAACGAAAATGTACAACTAATGGATTTTGACGAACTGGCAACAAAGATAAAGACGTTATTTACTGCTGCAATCAGCAGTCCCTATCAAGCGGAGGGATACTATGTAATTGAGGAAATGATCCTTACAGTCATTCCCCAGCAAAAGAAGAACTCTACCGATGCTTACCTTATGCCCGTTTGGGTTTGTAAGATCGGAGGGTATACGTCGCGTGCAGAAAACGGATTGTCGCATTTCTATGTCCCGGGAGAGCAAACGTTTGAAGGATGGTTAACGGTCGCCTTTAACGCAATAGACGGGACAAGGGTATCCTTGCCTCGGGGATGACGAAATCAAAAGCATTCTTACCGAAATCAAGCGTGCAATGACGGGCAAAGCATTTCTTGCCTCCGTCATTAAGGACGTTTTAACCCGAGATCGGCAATAAAGCCTTTCTCGGGTTTTTTATTTACTATTTAATTATGGGGACGGTTCCGTTGTAAGGATCGTGTCGGCTGCATTGTGAAAAGGTTTTGCGGCTGACAACAGTAACCGTGCCAGTTGTCAAACCATGTCTGTTTGCATAAAACCTGACAAAAGAACCGTCCCCTTGTCAGGTTTAGGCGCCTGCGAAGCAGGCGGATGAGGTGAGCTTCGGAAGCAATTGCTTTTTCTGAACAGTTACCGAGAAAACCCCTCATTAATATGTTTTTTGCGAAATAGTGCGCCGCATCTCAGCATAAACAGAAGTATGAGCTATGGACGTTCAAATAAAACACCCTCCGGCTTCGCCCGGATTTTGCGGAGAACCTTCGTATTTGCCCTGTTTGCGGTCGCGGCGGCGCTTTTATTCGCCGCAGTCGTGGGCAAAGCGCGGGAGCCGCGTGTGCTTTTGCGATACGCTGAAGCGCCGGAGCAGACCGCCGGGGTCGGAGCCTCTCTGTTTGTTCCCCCGTCGGAAGCCGTCTCTCCTGCCGAAAACGGGCAGGAGGCGCTGCCGCAATATCCCATCGCCTCGCTGCGGCTGACGGTCAGCATAGACGGCAAGCCCCACGATATGGAGCTTGAGGATTACATAGTCGGCGTGGTCGCGGCCGAGATGCCCGCCTCCGCCGAGCCCGCGGCGC
>CALEPU010000095.1 GCA_937913075.1 uncultured Clostridia bacterium | reverse complement strand
ATATACTGACTGCGACACGCGAAAGCGAGTCGATCTCAAATCTCTGTATCGTTTTGAGGGTTCGCGAAAGTGAAACCTCGAGGAGAAGAAGAGGGAAGCGGAGAGGGAGCCATTCAATCTCCACTCTTCACTCTCAACTCTCCACACTGTCAATCGCGAAGCGATTGACATCGCACCTTGAAAACTGCACAGGGAAGACATACAAGAGAAGCGGAAGCTTGCTAAAGATTCCAGTCAGAAGCAAGTGGAAGCGGAACTCACAAATCAGGTTATCGCCGCATCTCAATAGTCTTAGGAATGCGGTGATAGTCGAGGCAAGATCAAGCGAACAAGAGCGCAGGGTGGATGCCAAGGCACTGATTGCCGACGAAGGACGCGATAAGCTGCGATAAGTCCTGGGGAGCTGCAAGTAAGCATTGATCCAGGAATTTCCGAATGGGGGAACCCGGCCGGGGTAATGCCCGGTCACCATGAGATGAATCCATAGTCTCATAGGAGGGCACCCGGGGAAGTGAAACATCTAAGTACCCGGAGGAGAAGAAAGAAAACTCGATTTCCTTAGTAGTGGCGAGCGAAGAGGAAAGAGGCCAAACCGGTGGTCTGCGGACGACCGGGGTTGAGGGCTTGCGACATCTGAAGATAGCCGACCCGAATGTGCTGGAAAGCACGACCGAAGAGGGTGACAGTCCTGTAGGGGAAGGCGACAATAGGTAGCAGGTACCAGAGTACCGCGGGACACGTGAAATCCTGTGGGAAGCAGGGGGGACCACCCCCCAAGCCTAAAGACGATCAGTGACCGATAGCGCATAGTACCGTGAGGGAAAGGTGAAAAGAACCCCGGGAGGGGAGTGAAAGAGAACCTGAAACCCTGTGTTTACAAGCAGATGAAGGACAATTGAGGTCCGACATCGTACTTTTTGTAGAACGGACCGGCGAGTTGCGTTATGCTGCGAGGTTAAGTTCTTAAGGAACGGAGCCGAAGCGAGAGCGAGTCTGAACAGGGCGACAAAGTTGCATGACGCAGACCCGAAACCGGGCGACCTATCCATGGGCAGGTTGAAGTGAAGGTAAAGCTTCATGGAGGACCGAACCAGACGTCCGCTGAAAAGGGCGGGGATGACCTGTGGATAGCGGAGAAATTCCAATCGAGCTCGGATATAGCTGGTTCTCCTCGAAATAGCTTTAGGGCTAGCCTCAAGTTAATCTTGTGGGGGTAGAGCACTGAATGGGCTAGGGGGTCTCAAAGCTTACCGAACCCTATCAAACTCCGAATACCATGAAGATGATGCTTGGGAGTCAGACGGCGAGTTATAAGATCCGTCGTCAAAAGGGAAACAGCCCAGATCGACAGCTAAGGTCCCAGAGTGTGTGTTAAGTGGGAAAGGATGTGCAATTGCACAGACAACCAGGATGTTGGCTCAGAAGCAGCCACTCATTCAAAGAGTGCGTAATAGCTCACTGGTCGAGTGATTGTGCGCCGAAAATGTAACGGGGCTAAAACCTGATA
Source organism: uncultured Clostridia bacterium (assembly GCA_937913075.1). Lineage (GTDB taxonomy): Bacteria > Bacillota > Clostridia > Christensenellales > CAG-138 > UBA3857. The sequence goes on along the minus strand of CALEPU010000095.1, from coordinate 18,125 downwards.
CCGAAGTCTAGGCAGTAATTTTACTGGGTAGGGGAGCAACGTGCACGGGCAGAAGCAGGACTGTAAGGTTCTGTGGACTGTGCAGGAGAGAGAATGCCGGCATGAGTAGCGAGAGCAAAGTGAGAATCTTTGCCGTCGAAAGCCTAAGGTTTCCTGAGGAAGGCTCGTCCTCTCAGGGTAAGTCGGGACCTAAGCCGAGGACAATAGTCGTAGGCGATGGACAACTGGTTGATATTCCAGTACCGCCTTTAGCGTTTGACAGAAGCAGTGACACAGAAGGATAGTCAGAGCGGGTGAATGGTAGAGCCCGTGGAGATGGCGAGGCTGTTGTGTAGTGAAGTACGCACAACGGAAGGCTGGGCCATTGAAGGATCCGAAGACAAGTAGGAGTAGCTGATGAATTCACGCTGGCGAGAAAAGCTGCTATGGAGCAAAAAGGCGCCCGTACCGCAAACCGACACAGGTAGGCGAGGAGAGAATCCTAAGACGAGCGGGAGAACCCTTGTTAAGGAACTCGGCAAAATGACCCCGTAACTTCGGGATAAGGGGTGCCACGAGAGTGGCCGCAGAGAATAGGCTCAAGCGACTGTTTAGCAAAAACACAGGTATCTGCGAAAGCGAGAGCTGACGTATAGGTGCTGACACCTGCCCGGTGCTGGAAGGTAAAGGGGAAATGTCATCGCAAGAGAAGCATAGAACCGAAGCCCCAGTAAACGGCGGCCGTAACTATAACGGTCCTAAGGTAGCGAAATTCCTTGTCGGGTAAGTTCCGACCCGCACGAATGGCGTAACGACTTGGGCACTGTCTCAACAAGGGACCCGGCGAAATTGTAGTATGTGTGAAGATGCACATTACCCGCGATAGGACGGAAAGACCCCGTAGAGCTTTACTGTAGTTTAACATTGGATTTCGACAACGTATGCACAGGATAGGTGGGAGACTATGAAGCAGGTACTTCGGTATCTGTGGAGCCGCCGTTGGGATACCACTCTTATGTTGTTGGGGTTCTAACCTGTGGCCGTGATCCGGCACAGGGACAGTGTTAGATGGGCAGTTTGACTGGGGCGGTCGCCTCCAAAAGAGTAACGGAGGCGTCCAAAGGTTCCCTCAGAATGGTTGGAAACCATTCGCAGAGTACAAAGGCAAAAGGGAGCCTGACTGCGAGACCGACAGGTCGAGCAGGGACGAAAGTCGGGCTTAGTGATCCGGCGGTAGAGAGTGGAATTGCCGTCGCTCAACGGATAAAAGCTACCTCGGGGATAACAGGCTTATCTCCCCCAAGAGTCCACATCGACGGGGAGGTTTGGCACCTCGATGTCGGCTCGTCGCATCCTGGGGCTGAAGCAGGTCCCAAGGGTTTGGCTGTTCGCCAATTAAAGCGGCACGCGAGCTGGGTTCAGAACGTCGTGAGACAGTTCGGTCCCTATCCATCGTGGGCGCAGGAGATTTGAGAGGAGCTGTCCTCAGTACGAGAGGACCGGGATGGACGCACCAAGGGTGTATCGGTTGTCGCGCCAGCGGCACAGCCGGGTAGCCAAGTGCGGATCGGATAAACGCTGAAGGCATCTAAGCGTGAAACCGACCTCAAGATAAGATCTCCCATCCGCAAGGAGTAAGACCCCATGAAGACCACATGGTTGATAGGTCGGAGGTGGAAGTGCGGTAACGTATGAAGCTGACCGATACTAATAGGTCGAGGGCTTAATCAAAGTGAAGTTACGATATTCCGATATGCAGTTATCAAGGTACTCAAGGAGCAATCCAAGAACCTTACCATTCCGGTGGTTAAGCTGAGGGGTCCCACCTGTTCCCATCCCGAACACAGAAGTTAAGCCCTCATACACCGAAAGTACTGTGCTGGCGACGGCATGGGAGGATAGGCAGCTGCCGGATCCCAAAGCAAAACAGTCACCCTTGGGGTGGCTGTTTTGCTTTGCTATTCGATAGTTTTTTATCCTCTCAGCGGGAGAAAGCACCTGCTGCAAATCCGCCGAGGTGTGCCGAGGCGGTTTGCCAGTTAGACAACGCAAAGCGTTGGCTAACTATGGGCGACATCGGCATGGGATTTTTCATTCGCGTCTCTGCTTTCTTTTTTGTCTCCGTCATCAGCCTACCCTCTCAGCCGCGCCTGCACCTGCTGCAAATCCGCCGAGGTGTGCCGAGGCGGTTTGCTATGAAAGACAGCGCGACTTCGGAGTGCTGCCTTTCATTAGGCGACAAAATCGGCATGAGATCTCCTAACGCTTGGTCGTTTCTCCCGGATGTTCTTGTTTTCTCCTTGCAACGATCCCATTTTTCAAAACGCAACCTCAACGTGCGGAAATGGTAAGCGCATTTGATTGATTTCGACCGAAATAAATGATATGCTCTGTATGTCGGAACGGTTACGTTTCCCAACACGAGCATGAGGTGAAAATTATGTCATTCAATGAGACGCTTATGAGGCGAAGGAAAGAACTTAATATGACTCAGGATGAGCTTGCAGAGAAGCTCGATATCAGCCGACAGTCCATATCGAGATGGGAGAACGGTGAATGCCTGCCGGAGGCAGATAAGCTGCTCAGGCTGCCGGATATACTCGATATTAGTCTTGATGAGCTAGTCGGAAGAAAGATTGTCAGCGATGCCGTTGTGCATGAGACCCATGACAATTCCGGGAATAAAAGCAAGTGGCTGCCGTGCGTACTGACTGCCGCCGCATGTGTGGTGATAGGCGTTGGGTGCTTTTTTGCGGGCAGATACCTTGCACCATACCATAAGAACGACGCTATGTCCGTTAATGTACCCGATATTCAGGAATTTGGTATGATAACTTACTTTAATGAAGATGGCGAGGTGGCGGCAACCGAATCCATTGCTCCGATCGTTTTTCCGTATGATGACTATTTCTCTCCGCTCGACAGGGCGATGACCATGGCGGAGATGTATGAATATCTGATAGAGAACTATCCCGATCTTGGCAAGGATAAAGCCGAGGAGCTTGCCGAGGAGCTTGCGGATAGGATAGCAGATATCGAAAAGGCTCTTGTGAACGAAGATTTAGACGCCCTTTCCTATTGTTATACCGAAATGTAAACCCCAAAATTGATACAAAGATATGTTGTTGTCAGAACGGCAGAATGGCTTGAAATCAAGGGCTTTCGGAGATTAAGGACTCTTCGGTAGCTCTTTCTTTATGCACATTCGTCTATGTCATAGCCGCAACAGCTAAGACGTTGCCGACAACAGCGTCGGAAAAAGCGACAACACCCACAGGGAAAAATGACAACAGAAGGAATCCATTTGACAACACCCTCTGACACCAACAAGAAGCCCGGAATCGACCTCTTCAATGAGACCAGTTCCGGGCGATTTTTGTTTTGTATGTTACCGAGTAGTATTGTGTGTGGTTTTCCCCCTAACAATTCGGTTTTTTTCCGTAAATGATTTTATCAGTTCCTTAGGAGTGGAACTGTTTTGAAAGTATAATTTAATCAGCATCAATCAAACGAAAGTGATGTTAATGCTCCTTCAAAAGTTGCGACCTGCTGGGAGAACCTGTTCGTATTGAATGTGGCATAGATGCGAATACAGGGTCACAATCTCTTGCCTTGAACTACGGAGAAATGCTGTAGGTTTAACAGTAGGTTGTCGTTCCCGCTAAATGGTGAAGCACTCATTATGTGGTTGAAGGAACAAGCGGGAATTGTGGGAAGTCCCACGCAATACGCTATACAGCTTCTGTAGACATACTGGATGTCGCGAACCCAATATGTACTGCATGCGAGGTGTCATAGTTGATATTGCTGAACGAATATTGGAGGGAAAAACGGAGGATGAGTAAACTCTGTGGCAATTCGAAGCTTTCGTCTTGGTTCTGAAGGACAGTATGAAAAACTATGAAAGGTATCCAGTTGGTTGGATTCGATGATACTTTACCCGCCTGATGAGAGCCAGTTGGCATCTGGCCGAAACCAGCAGATTTGCTGGTCGCGGGAAGCCGAATTTTCACCCAAGATACGGTCCGCTTTTCCCCCAGACAGTATGTTGTTATTCCCGTTACAGCGTATCTTGAAAGGAATATCGTACAGGATACGAGAAAGGGGGTTGCCGTCGAATACGTCCCGCACGTGGCGGGAGAATAACCGACAATAGGCAAAAGAAAAGCGAGTATTGACGCTAAATCCGTTGTCAATACTCGCTATGGAGCGGGTGATGGGAATCGAACCCACATTATCGGCTTGGGAAGCCGACGCTCTGCCACTGAGCTACACCCGCATGCGAAGATTATTTTAGTGCATCGAAGGGTATTTGTCAATAGTGAATTTGATAAAATAATTGTTTGCCAAGCGGGTATTTTATGCTGTTCTCGCTTGTGAAGCTGCGGAAAGGGTGATATAATAAAGTGAAATTTTGGGGCGATATCCCCAAAGGCTTGCTTTCGTGCGGCTTTTTGCCGTGCAGGGGCGGGCAGAAATATTTTAGAGGAGGTTTCCACATGTCAACTAAACGTTTCCTTGCGGGTCTCGTGGCGCTGCTCATGGCGCTTTCGATCCTGCCCGCGATCTCCCTTGCGGACAGCCTGGGCGAATACGCCCCCATCACCACGATGGACGAGCTTACCGAGGGCGATTACGTTATTTACGACGTTCGTGATGCCTATACCGGCATCATGAACAACACCATCTCCGGCAACAAGATGGGTCTGACCGCAGTCACATTCAGCGGCGACAACATCGCTGTTACCGATGCTTCCGTTGTGTGGCACATCGCCTACGTTGAGGGCAGCGGCTATACGCTCTACAATGCCGCTGCCGCGAAGTATGCCGAGATCACCATCAACAAGGCTGCGGGCTTCACGCTCAGCGATACGCCTACAATGTACTACACCATCGAGGCAAATGATGACGGCACATTTGACGTCTACAACGCAAGCCTTAGCAATCGCGGTATCGGCATCTACCAGACTGACTTCCGCTGCTACACTGTGGACGGCACCAACTATGCTCCCGGCGTAAGCCTTTACAAGTACGTTGAGAGCGCTTCCGACGTCTGCTCCGCTCCCGCTGCTACCCCCAACGGCGGCACCGTGAAGTACGGTCAGCAGGTCAGCCTCATCTGCACCACCGAAGGCGCTGTCATTTATTACAGCGTTGACGACGGCGACACCTATGAGGAGTATGCGGGTCCCTTCTACCTCACCGAGAGCGTTACCGTTTACGCTTACGCCACCGCCGAGGGTATGGCGGACAGCGACGTTATGACCTTTGCCTTCACCGTAGAGGAGGAGCTCGCAAACGTTACCGTTGCCGAGGCCAAGGCGCTTGACAACAACACCTATACCAAGGTCACCGGTATAGTCAACTTCATCGACGGCAAGAACGTTTACGTTGAGGATGCTACCGGCGGTATCTGCCTTTACTTCCTGTATGCCGACGATCCTACCCTTGCCGAGATCGCTCTTGGCGACGAGGTCACCGCTGTCGGTATGAAGACCACCTACAAGGGTCTTTATGAGCTCAGCAACGTAGTCGGCGGCAACCCCTACTGGGTATCCATCAACTCCACCGGCAACGATCTGCCTGTGCAGAACGTCACCATCGCCGATCTTGCCGCGAACCCCATTGATTATCAGTGCGAGCGCGTTTATATCGAGAACGGCGAGCTCGGCGTTATCAACAACTCCGGCAACACCCCCGTTTCCGACGGAACCAACAGCATCAACGCTTACAGGCTTCCCGCTCTTACCGGTATTGACGATTACGATATCGTCAACATGTATGCCGTTATCGGCTGGTACGACGCCGCTCAGCTCCGCGTGCAGACTGCGGATGAAGTTACCTTCGTATCCGCACGTCAGGCGCTGACCGTAAATTACGTCTATGAGGACGGCACCGAGGCCGCTCCCGCCTACGTCGCTCCCTATGCCGAGGGCGAAGCTTATTCCGTCGCCTCCCCCGAGATCACCGGCTACAACCCCGATACCGCTCTTGTTGAGGGCACCATGGGCGCAGAGGACGTGACCGTTACCGTTACCTACATTCAGGATATCACCGTTCCCACCTATACTCTTACCATCGTCTATCAGTATGAGGACGGCGCCGAGGCCGCTGAGACCTACACCGCCGAGCTCTACGAGAACGACGAGTACAGCGTTACCTCTCCCGCCGTTGAGGGCTATCTTGCGGATCAGCTCGTAGTATCCGGCACCATGCCCGCTGAGGCTGTGACCGTTACCGTTACCTATACCGCCATTGCCGCCGCGGAGGAGACCACCTATGAGCTCGTTACCGACGAGACCGGTCTTGTTGAGGGCGACAAGTACATCATCGTCGGCGTAAACGGCGAGGAATACTTCGCAATGGGTTATCAGAGGAACAACAACCGTAACGCCATCGCCGTCACCCTCAATGCCGACGGCACCATCACCCTTACCCCCGCTTCCGAAGCTGCGGACGAGGCCTCTGCGTTTGAGTTCACTCTCGGCTACGATACCGAGCTTGCGGGCTATACCTTCCTCGATCCCGTCACCGCGGGTTATCTGTATGCGGCAGGCTCCACAGCCAACTATCTGCGCACTCAGGCTGAGGTCGACGTGAACGCCGCTTGGACCATCGCCTTCGCCGACGGCGCTACCTCCATCGCCGCTGCCGGTTCCTCCAACCGCAACGTGATGCAGTACAACACCTCCAAGCTGTTCAGCTGCTATGCAGGTGCTACCCTCAAGCCCGTCTGCATTTACCACAAGGTCGAGAACTACGTTCCCGTTACCACCTATACCCTCACCGTCAACTATCAGTATGAGGACGGCACCGAGGCCGCTCCCGTCTACACCGCCGAGCTCTACGAGGGCGAGGCATACTCCGTCGCTTCCCCCGAGATCGAGGGCTATATGGCGGACGTTACCGAGGTCGCGGGCGTTATGGGCACAGAGCCTGTTACAGTTACCGTTACCTACACCCTCATCCCCGTCGGCGAGGAGACCACCTATGAGCTTATCACCGACGCCGGCCAGCTCGTTGAGGGCGGCGAGTATATCATCGTCGGCGTAAACGGCGAGGTTTATTCCGCAATGGGTTATCAGCGCGGCAACAACCGCTCCGCCGTTCAGGTGACCGTTAACGAGGACGGCACCATCACCACCGTTCCCGCAGCCATCAACACCGACGAGGCTTCCGCCTACGCCTTCACCCTCGGCTATGACGAGGAGAACGCCGGCTGGACCTTCTACGATGCGCTGAACAACGGTTACCTTTATGCCGCAGGCGCAAACAGCAACTACCTCCGCACTCAGGAAGTGAACGATATCAACGGCGTTTGGACTATCACCTTCCCCGGTGACGACGTTGCTTCCATAGTAGCAGAGGGCAGCAGCAACCGCAACGTAATGCAGTACAACAGCGGCAGCGCGCTCTTCGCCTGCTACGCCTCCGCTTCCCAGAAGGTCTGCTATATTTACGGCAACGTAAACAACGAGACTCCTGCCGAGCCCACCGCCCACACCCTGACGATCAACTACGTCGACGTTCTCGGCAATATCGTTGCCGAGGCCTTCACCTGCGAGGTCAACGAGGGAGATCCCTATTCCATCCCCAGCCCCGTTATCGACGGTTACGTCACCCTTGACGCCATGATCGATGGCAGCATGGGCGCTGAGGACGTTACCATCACCGTTACCTATGCTATGCTCGGCGACGCCGACTGCGACGGTGTCGTCGGCTTTGCCGATATCTCCATAATGTGCCTGTTCCTCTCCGGCGTTGGCGAGGTCAATGAGCTCGGTCAGCTTGCCGCCGACTTCGATCAGGACGGCGATATCAGCTTCATCGACGTTTCCGCTATCTATCTGTTCGTTATCGGCGCAGCATAATTTCAAAACGCTAAATCAAACTATGGCGGTCCTGCCTGAAAGCGGGACCGCTTTTATATGCGGCAAAGCCCGACAAGCGTTTCCAAATCTTTTTCCAAAAAGTGAATGACAAAATATACCGTCTGTGTTAAAATATAGGATAAGATAAAATCACAGGAGGTCTTGCCTTGGCGGAAAGGGCGGTGCGTGCGCCGATAAGCGGCTACATAAGGCTGAACAAAGCCGAGCGGGCGGAGCTTAAAGCTTTTGCCGCCGGCGAGGCTTCCCATGCCTATCGCGTGCTCGGCGCTCACAGGAAGGGGCGCGGGTTCGTTTTCAGAGTCTATGCGCCGAAGGCCGCAAACGTCGCCGTCGCGGGCGATTTCAACGATTGGCAGGGCGAGGACATGGCGCCGGACGGGGAGTTTGGCATTTGGTCGCTCTATTGCAAAAACGCGCGTCACGGCGAGCGGTATAAGTTCGCAGTAACTTCAAGCTCCGGCGAGACGGTTTTAAAATGCGATCCCTTCGCCTTCAAGTGCGAAAAGCGTCCGCTCGACGCCTCGGTGCTTTGGGATGCTCCCGAATATCAATGGCACGTGAGCAGGTACGACAGACAGCACGGGCTTGACCCGGACAAGCCCGTTTCCATCTACGAGGTGCATCTGGGCTCATGGGAAATGGGGCTCACCTTCACGGCGGCTTCGGTGCGGCTCATTGATTACTGCGTCAATATGGGCTATACGCATATAGAGCTCATGCCGCTTGCCGAGCATCCCTTGGACGAGAGCTGGGGTTACCAGACGAGCGCATATTATGCCATAACTTCAAGGTACGGCACGCCGGAGGAGTTAAAGCTTTTCATCGACCGAGCTCACACCTCCGGTCTCGGCGTTATTCTCGATTGGGTGCCCGCGCATTTTGTCAAGAACGAGAGCGGTCTTCGCCTTTTCGACGGCACGCCGCTTTATGAGCCCTCTGACCCCCTGCGTGCCGAGATGCCGCTTTGGGGCACTCTGCTTTTTGACTGCGCAAAGCCCGCCGTGCGCAGCTTTCTCATATCAAACGCCGTTTATCTGCTTGATGAATTCAATATCGACGCGCTGCGCGTGGATGCGGTCTCCTGCATGCTATATCATGATTTCTGCAAGACCGAATGGCGTCCGGAGCCCGACGGCAGCAATATAAACCGCGCCGCGGTGCATTTTATAAAAGAGTGCAACGCCGCCGTGCATAAGCTTACCCCCTCCAAGATGATAGCCGAGGAATCGAGCGCTTACCCGCAGGTGACGGGTGAAGCAGGCCTCGGCTTCGATTATAAATGGAATATGGGGTTTATGAACGATACCCTTTACTATTTCGAGAAGGACAGCGTCTACCGCAAGTACCACCACGATAAGCTGACCTTCCCAATGACCTATGCCTATGCGGAGCGGCATATTCTGCCCCTTTCGCATGACGAGGTGGTGCACGGCAAAAAGTCCCTCATTGGGCGCATGCAGGGCAACTATGAGGCAAAGTTCGCACAGCTTCGCCTGCTGTACGCGTATCAGTTCGCCTGCCCCGGCAAAAAGCTTGGCTTTATGGGCAGCGAGTTCGGACAGTTTATTGAATGGAACGACAAGCGCTCGCTCGATTGGTTCCTGCTCGATTATCCCGAGCATGCGGCAATGCAGGATCATACCCGCTCGCTCAACCTCTTCTATAAAAACACGCCTGCGCTCTGGCGAAACGATATGGATTGGGGCGGCTACCGCTGGCTCAAGGTGGATGATAAGGAGCAGAGCGTTATAGCCTTTTGCAGGCTGGATCCCGAGGGCTGCAAGCCCACAGTCTGCATTTTCAACTTCACCCCGGGCGAGTACGGAGAGTACGATATTGACCTTGCGCCGATAGCAGAGGAGCTTAATATCGAGGTACAGCCTCAAAAACGCAGGGGCGTTAAGGCTGCCGCGAAGGAAACAAGGTTTTTGCGCTGCGTATTCTCGACCTCTGGGAGGAAGGATAACGCCGCCTTAACCGGTGCCAAGCTCACCGTCGCCCTCTATGGGTACGAGGGCGCTTTCTATCAGCCTGTTTAACTTTATCAATCATACACGGGGAGGAAAATATTATGCCGAAAAAGAAGGTCGTTGCGATGCTCCTTGCGGGCGGGCAGGGCAGCCGTCTGGGCGTTTTGACGCGCAGCATGGCAAAGCCCGCCGTGCCTTTTGGGGGCAAATACCGCATAATCGATTTCCCGCTTTCCAACTGCGTAAATTCGAATATCGACACCGTCGGCGTGCTTACGCAGTATGAGCCGCTCGCTTTAAACGCCTATCTCGGCAGCGGTCAGCCCTGGGATCTTGACAGGATGAACGGCGGCGTATTCGTTCTGCCGCCCTACGTCGCGGGCTCCGGCGGGCGCTGGTACAGCGGCACGGCAAACGCCATATATCAGAATTTGCCCTTCATCGAGCAGTATGATCCCGAGTATCTGCTGATACTCTCCGGCGATCATATCTACAAGATGGATTATGCCGCAATGCTCGATTATCACATCGAGAAGGGGGCGGACTGCACCATTGCCGTGCTCACGGTGCCCATGAAGGAAGCAAAAAGATTTGGCATAATGAACACCGACGGGGACAACCGTATTTTTGAGTTTGAGGAGAAGCCCGAGAACCCCAAGAGCAACAAGGCTTCAATGGGCATTTACATCTTCAAAACCTCCGTTTTGCGCGAGTTTTTGATAAATGACGCAGCGGATGATAACAGCGAGCACGACTTCGGCAAGAACATAATCCCCGCCCTCATTGAAAAAGGGCGCAGCCTCTACGCATGGGCGTTCAACGGCTATTGGAAGGACGTCGGTACCATACAGAGCCTTTGGGAGGCCAATATGGATCTTTTGGGCGAACACCCCAATTTCCGCTTGGAGGATAAGGATTGGCGCATCTATTCCAAATCCTCCGGTATGCCGCCCCATTATTTAAGCTCCACCGCCGAGGTGAAGGAGAGCATGGTATCCGAGGGCTGCGTGGTCTACGGCAAGGTTCGGCATTCGGTGCTTTTTGCCGGCGCGCATATAGGCGAGGGAGCAAATATATGTGACTCCATAGTGATGCCCGGCGCGGTGGTGGAGGCTGGCGCTGTCGTCAAAAAAGCCATTATCGGCGAGGGCGCGGTGATCTGCAAAAACGCCGTTATAGGCAGCGAGCCCACCAAGGAGGACGGCGATTACGACCGCAGTCTCACGGGCGATATAACGCTGATCGCCAACACCGTTACCGTTCCCTCGGGTGCAAGGGTGCCGGTGGGCATGATAGTACAGAACGACGGGAGGTAAGCGGTATGGAAAACGCATTCGGTCTTATTTACACAGGCGACGCCAATATGCAGCTCCGTGAGCTGACCTTCTCAAGATCCGTCGCGGCGGTTCCGTTCGGCGGGAGATACCGCACGATAGATTTCATGCTTTCGGATATGGTCAATTCGGGCATTACGAACGTCGGCATAATAGCTCAAAGGAACTATCATTCGCTGATGGATCATTTGGAAAGCGGCAAGGAGTGGGATCTGCACCGCAAGAGGGACGGTCTTTTCATACTTCCGCCATTCGTTACGCATGACAACACCGGCGTTTACAAGGGAACTGTGGACGCGATACGCTCCTGCACGGGCTATATCAAGCGCAGCTCGCAGCGTTACGTGGTGCTGACGGGCAGTCACACCATCTACAACTCTGCCTACACCGATATGATAGAGCAGCATATCGCGACCGGCGCCGATATCACAATAATGTATAACGTCGAGACGCCGGATTACGACTCCCAAAATTACGACGATCTGCGTCTCGAAATCGACGATGAGACGGGAAGGATCAAGGATCTTGCCCTCAATCCCGAAAAGCCCAAGAGCTTCAACTGCTCCTGCGACGCCTTCGTAATGGAAAAAGGCTTGCTCGAATACCTCGTCGACGACGCAGCCGCGCACGCCGAGTTTGATTTCATGCGGGACGTGCTCGTTAAAAACGCCGGCAAGCTCAAAATGTACGGCTGGCGCTTCGACGGCTATGTCGCAAGGCTCAACTCCATAAACGCCTTCTACAAGCACAATATGGCGCTGCTCGAAAAGGGCGTGTCAAAGCAGCTTTTCAGCCACGAGCATCCTATCTATACCAAGATCAAGGACGAGGTGCCCGCAAGGTACGTCGGCGAGGGCTTCGCTAAGAATTCAATGCTGGCAGACGGCTGCGTTATAGAAGGTACGGTTGAGAATTCGGTGCTGTTCCGCGGCGTGCACGTGGCGCCCGGCGCTGTCGTGCGCAACTCCATTGTGATGCAGGGCGCGGTCATAGGCTCCGAAAGCTCGCTCGACTATATGATACTCGATAAGGGCGTCATTATCGGGCCCGGCAGGAGGCTCTCCGGACACGCGACGTATCCCATGATACTCCGCAAGGGTACTGCCGTTTAACGAAAATGCTTTAAGGACTATGGTTTTAGGACGACTGTTTAATTAACGAGGAAAGCTCTATGAAGATACTTTTTGCAGCATCCGAGTGCCTGCCATTCATCAAAACGGGGGGTCTTGCGGACGTGGTCGGCACTCTTCCCAAGGCGCTTTTGTCCCCGGAGGACGAGGTGCGCGTCATACTGCCCAAGTATCGCCGTATCGCTGAGGAGTACCGCTTCGCCATGCGCCATGTGTTCGATACCTATATCGGGCTCGGCTGGCGCACGCAGTACCTCGGAGTGGACGAGCTCGTGAAGGACGGCGTTACATATTGGTTCGTCGACAATGAGTTCTATTTTGGCGGCGACTGTATTTACGGCGAGGGCGAGTTTGAGACGGAGCGCTTCTGCTTCTTCTGTAAGGCGGTAATGGAGGCTATGCCGAGGCTCGGCTTCATACCCGACGTGCTGCACTGCAACGATTGGCAGACCGGCTACCTGCCCCTGCTCTGCGCGCAGTATCGCCGCCTGCCCGATTATCGCGGCGTAAAAACGGTCTTCACTATACACAATTTAAAATTTCAGGGCGTCGGCAGCCGCGCGCTCGCAGAGGACCTTTTGGGGCTCGGCTCCGAGGAGCTCGACAGAGTAGAGTATGGCGGCGGCGCTTCCGCGATGAAAGCGGGGCTCATGTACGCCAACCGCATAACGACGGTCAGCCCCACATATGCCAAGGAGATCATGACTCCCGAGTACGGCGAGACCCTCGACGTGGTCCTGCGTATGAGGCAGGGCGATCTTACGGGCATTTTAAACGGCATCGACCGAGGGCTCTTCGACCCATGGCGGGATAAGAGCATCGCCTCGCGCTTCTCCAAAAACAGCTTGAAGGGCAAGGCAAAATGCAAAGCCGCACTGCAAGCGGAGCTTGGCTTTGCCAAGGACGAAGCGCCAATATTTGCCGTTATCAGCCGCCTGACGGAGCAAAAGGGAGTCGATCTTATCGCCGACGTAATACCAGGCATTATAGACGCCGGAGGCAGGATCGTCGTGCTCGGCATGGGCGAGAAGCGTTACGTCGATACCTTTGCCTATTACGAGCGCCGCTGCGAGGGCAGCTTCGCCTTCCGCTGTGAGATGAACGATGCGCTCTCCCGCAGGATATACGCCGGAGCGGATATGTTTTTGATGCCCTCGCGGTTCGAGCCCTGCGGGCTTTCGCAGCTTCTTGCGCTGCGCTACGGCTGCGTGCCGATAGTGCGTGAGACAGGCGGGCTCGCCGATACCGTGACCCCTTACAATCGCTTTGAGGACAGCGGCAACGGCTTCTCGTTCGCGGGCTGCACCGCTCAGGAGCTTTGGTGCGTTATTGCGCTTGCTCTCGAGCTCTATAACTCCGACCGCGAGGCTTGGCAGCGCCTCGTTTCCCGCGGCATGGCTTGCGACTTCGGCTGGGCAAGGAGCGCGGAGCTTTACAGACAGCTCTATGCCTCTCTCCGCTGAGCAATCTTTCGTTATGTGTTTCAAAAGGCTTTTACTATTACTGTCAATACTTTTCTTGATTTTCAGCGCGCCCTCGGGCTGCGCTTCGCGGAACTTAGAGCAGGAGCCTGCGGCGCTGCCTGCGGATGAGCAGATCATAGTGGACTTCAAGGAGGAGACGGCAACGACGGCTCTGCCCACTGCGCAGCCTACGCCAACGCCCGATCCCGCCGACCTTGCGGCGCGGCAGGCGAGCGGGCTTGCACTCTCAATGAATATGCTCCGAGTGGTCAAAAACCACTACTACAACGTGCTCGACGGTGCGCTCGCGGAGGACGGCGATATAGCTCCCCTGCTGTACCAGATGCTCGATTTCGTCTACGGCGACTCCGTGCTCGATACCTTCACCGGCTGCTTTGGCGACGAGGCGGAGTATATGACGCACTTAAAAGACCTCGGCTATTCGAATATTAACGTGTTCCCCGGGGAGGACGGTCTTGTCGCCGGGGCGACATATAATGGTTCGGAGCGTGTGCTCGCAGCCAAGTTCGACCCCGAAAGGGAAGCGGCAAGCCTTGAGGTTTATCAGGATGATGCGCTCATACGCCTTTACGAGTGGCGCGCTGTCGATGGCGGTTATGCGGTGCAGTTCGCAAAGGCTCTCCCTAAGGCGGAAGACCCCGATGACGAGGCGGTCTCCGATATCCCCTCAGGCATCGAGGCGGAGTTCATGGGCTATCGCGCCTATTTGATGAGCGACGCCACAGGCGTTGTCTGCTCCGGCTTCTACTGCGTCGGCGAGCTGAAAAGCATCTACGACTATGCCGAGGTGGAAGAGGCGTTCATTCACCGCGATATGTTCTCATACTATACCTTCACACTCACCGCCGATACCGTAACCGTCCGCTTTAACGGCGAGGAAAAAGTGCACGTCATAGGCGATATCCCCGATCCCGAAAACGATGACGCCGAGCATGGGGACGATTAGACCGCCGAGCCCTTGACCCGCAGGGCTTATTGCCGGCGGCGAAGCCGCTGCCGATCGGTTTCGGTCGCATCTTCGACAATTAAAATATACTCTCGTTTGCTTCGCGGCGCTATTTACATCCGCCTTAAAATATGTTATCATAATTCCGAATTGGTACTACCTTTTGGGTAATACCTATCGAGCTATTTTTTGTGTTCATACGGTCAATGCGGGAATTGCATTGGCTGACTGTTTTTTAGGGGGCTGACTTAAATGAAGAAGGTGGCACTGATACTCGGCAGCGACAGCGATCTTCCCATCGCGGAAAAGGCTTTTGCCGTATTGAAAAAACTCGGTATCGAGTACACGGCGCACATCATGAGCGCGCACCGCACTCCCGAGAGGACGGCGGAATTTGCGCAGGGCGCATACGAAGCGGGCTATGGCTGCATCATATGCTTTGCGGGCAAGGCGGCCCATCTCGCGGGCGTTGTCGCGGCGCACACCTCGCTGCCCGTGATAGGCGTGCCCATAAAGGGGAGCGACCTCGGCGGCATGGACGCGCTTTTATCCACGGTTCAGATGCCCTCGGGCATTCCCGTTGCCTGCGTTGCGATAGACGGAGGGGCGAACGCGGCGTATCTTGCTGCGCGGATGCTGGGCATTGAGGACGCCGGAATGTACAAGAGGCTCCGTGATGAGGCATTTGAAATGGAGCGCGCCGTAATTGAAAAGGACAATAAATTATTCAGAGGTATATAAAAATGGGCTGTGAAATACATGAGGAATGCGGCGTTTTCGGTATCTTTTCCAATGTTGAAACGAGCGTTGCTGTGGATGCGTATTACGCCCTTTACGCCTTGCAGCACCGCGGGCAGGAGAGCTGCGGCATAGCGACAGCCGGCAAATCGGGCTTCCGCTCAAGGTGCCGCAAGGGACTCGTATCCGACACCTTTGACGCGGAGAAGCTGCGCGCGCTTGGCGCCGGCAACTGCGCGATAGGTCACGTGCTCTACGGCGCTCTCGCGCCCGAGGACGAGGGCAACATACAGCCTCTTATAATAGACCATTCACGCGGCATGCTCTCGATCTGCAACAACGGAGCGCTCTCCAACAGCGCTACCTTACGCGAGGAGCTGGAGTCGAACGGCGTGATACTGCACACTCGGAGCGACGCCGAGCTTATTGCGGCTCTCATTATAAGGGAGAAGCTGAGGACCAACAGCCTCATTACCGCCGTAAGCGAGACCATGCGCCGCTTGGAGGGCGCTTACACGCTGCTGATAATGACCGCGGATAGGCTCATAGGCGTTCGCGGCATGCAGGGCATACGCCCGCTTTGCATCGGCAAGACCGAGCAGGGGTACTGTCTCTCCTCTGAGAGCTGCGCTCTGGACTCCATAGGAGCGGAGTTCGTGCGCGACGTTGCGCCGGGCGAGATAATAATAATCGACGAAAAGGGCATGAGGAGCGTTACCGACAACTGCGGCAAAAAGCCTTCTGCCCTTTGTATTTTCGAGTACGTCTATTTCTCCCGTCCCGATTCTTCGGTCGACGGCGTATCGGTGCATGAATCGCGCAAGCGCGCCGGCAGGTTCTTGGCTTATGACTGCCCCTGTGAGGCGGACGTTGTAATAGGCGTTCCCGACAGCGGTCTTGACGCCGCGATAGGCTATTCCGAAGGCTCGGGCATACCCTATGAAATAGGCTTCATCAAAAACAAGTACATAGGGCGCACCTTTATTCAGCCGACGCAGGCCGACAGGGAGGACAAGGTCAGGATCAAGCTCAACCCGATAGTCGAAGTTATAAAGGGCAAGCGCGTCGTGCTGGTGGACGATTCTATCGTGCGCGGCACCACCTGCGCGAGGATAGTAAAGCAGCTCCGCAAGGCGGGCGCGACCGAGGTCCACATGAGGGCGAGCTGTCCTCCGTTCCTGCATCCCTGCTATTTCGGCACCGACGTCGGCTCGGAAAAGATTTTGATAGCGCACGACCATACCCTTGAAGAGATGCGAAAGATAATCGGCGTCGACAGTCTCGGCTTCCAGAGGATAGAGCGCTGCGACGAGATTGCCGCCGGCTGCCCCCTCGGGCTCTGCAAGGGCTGCTTTACCGGCGTGTACCCCTGCGCAATTCCCAAAAAATGACGTTCGCCCACAGGCGAACATATCGCATTTGCCGAAGGCAAATATTTCGCATCCGCAGAGCGGATATATCGCATTTGCTGAAAGCAAATATATCGCAACGGACGCAAGTCCGTTATATCGCTTCCGCGCAGCGGAATGCTTTCGCCATTCGCACGAGCGATATAAGCTTTTAAGAAAGCTTGCGATATACGGCTTTGCCGTGCGATATATTGCGTCGGAGCCGCAATGCGATATGCGTCGGCAAGAAGCCGGCGCGCGATATGCGCCTGCGGCGCAGGGCAGCGTGAACTGCATTAAATACTCTAAGGAGATACGAAAATGAAGAGCGAAAGCAAGAGCTACAAGGACGCCGGCGTGGACGTGACTGCCGGCTACAAGGCTGTGGAGCTGATAAAAAAGCACGTTGCGCGGACTAAGACCGAGGGCGTTGCCTCCGAGCTCGGGGGCTTTGGCGGAGCATTTGAGCTAATGGGCTACCGTCAGCCTGTGCTCATTTCCGGCACGGACGGCGTCGGCACCAAGTTAAAGCTTGCCTTCCGCATGGACAAGCACGACACCGTCGGTATCGACTGCGTTGCGATGTGCGTGAACGACGTTGTTTGCAGCGGGGCGAAGCCGCTCTTCTTCCTCGATTATATTGCGACCGGCAGGCTGCTTCCCGAAAGGGTGGAGCAGATAGTTAAGGGCATTGCCGATGGCTGCTGCGAGTCCGGCTGCGCTTTAATAGGCGGCGAGACGGCGGAGATGCCCGGCTTCTATCCCGAGGGCGAATACGACCTTGCGGGCTTCTGCGTGGGCTGCTGTGAGAAGGATGAGCTTATGGATAACTCCTCCGTCAAGGCAGGGGACGCAATAATAGCGCTGCCCTCCACCGGAGTACACAGCAACGGTTTTTCCCTTGTACGCAAGGTTTTTGACGTGGAGGGCGATGAGCTCTTTACCTACTGCGACGAGCTTTCCGAGACTCTCGGAGAATGCCTTTTGACCCCGACGGCGCTTTACCCTGCGCCCGTGGCTGCGCTGCGCAAGGCTGCAAGGGTCCACTCGCTGGCGCACATCACCGGCGGAGGCTTCTATGAGAACATACCCAGAGCCATCCCCAAGGGGCTCACGGCCGTTATCTCCCGCAGGCTCGTGAGAGTACTGCCTGTTTTCGATATTATAGCCCAAAAAGGCGATATTCCCGAGAGGGACATGTTCAACACCTTCAACATGGGCGTGGGCATGATGGCGACTGTTCAAGCGGAGGATACCGCAAAGG
>CALEPU010000094.1 GCA_937913075.1 uncultured Clostridia bacterium | reverse complement strand
TCGAGGACGACTGCTGCACGGAAGCTGCTTTTGCACATTAATGCAACAGCCCCTTGATTCATGATTAAACTTGTGCAACGTATCCCATGAATCACACGAAAAATATATCCGAGTATTTTACTCGGAATTGTTGACAATACTGTTATGTGGTGTTAAAATACGATTACCAAGTGGATCGGTAGGAATTAAAATGAAGCTTTCAACCAAGGGGCGCTACGGTATAAAGGCGATGGTCGATATCGCGGCGGAATACGGCAAAGGTCGTATTTCCGTTAATCAGCTTGCCGAGAAGCAGGGCGTCAGCGTTGCTTATCTCGAGCAGATAATCGCCGCGCTCAAAAAAGCCGGGCTTGTTGAAGCTGCAAGGGGCGCTTCCGGCGGCTACACTCTGACCCGTCCTCCCGAGGATATTTACGTCGGAGAGGTGCTGCGTGCGCTCGAAGGCTCAACTGCGATACTGCATTGTGTCGGTGTTGACAGCACCGCGGAATGTAACAATGCTTGCCGCTGCTCAGCGCGTCCCCTTTGGATCAAGCTTCAGCAAAAGATCGACGAGGTATTGAACACGACAACCATCAAAGAGATGGCGGACGATTACTCCGCTATCTCGGGAAAGGAATAAATTTATGAAAAGGGTCTATCTTGACAACGCTGCGACAACCAAGCTCTCCCCTGCCGTGCTTGATGAAATGATGCCGTTTTTGACTAACATTTACGGCAATCCTTCGAGTCCGCATTTCTTCGGACAGCAGACCGCTGCCGCAATAGATCACGCAAGACAGCAGATCGCATCCGCCATCAATGCCGATACCGGTGAGATCATCATTACCAGCGGCGGCTCTGAGGCGGACAATACGGCCATTCGCGGTATAGCCGAGCGCTATTCCAAGAAGGGCAGACACATCATTACGACTGC
Source organism: uncultured Clostridia bacterium (assembly GCA_937913075.1). Lineage (GTDB taxonomy): Bacteria > Bacillota > Clostridia > Christensenellales > CAG-138 > UBA3857. The sequence goes on along the minus strand of CALEPU010000094.1, from coordinate 1,663 downwards.
CGTCGAGCATCACGCTGTTCTGCATACTTGCGAGCTGCTTGAAAAGCAGGGCTATGAGGTGACCTATCTTCCCGTTGACGAATACGGAGCAGTCACAGCCGAGCAGGTCAGGGAAGCTATCCGTCCGGACACTATTCTTGTAACTGTAATGTTTGCAAACAACGAGGTCGGTACTATAATGCCCGTTGCCGAGATCGGCGCTGTTTGCCATGAGAAGGGCGTATTCTTCCATACCGATGCAGTACAGGCAGTCGGTCATGTGCCGATCGACGTTAAAGCAATGAACATCGACATGCTCTCGCTTTCCGCTCATAAGTTCCACGGGCCCAAGGGCGTTGGCGCACTCTACGTCAGAAAGGGCATTGTAGTACCCGCTCTCATCGTAGGAGGCGCACAGGAGCGCAACCGCAGAGCCGGCACCGAAAACGTACCCGGTATTGTCGGCATGGGCAAGGCGATAGAGCTCGCCTGTGATGATATCGACGAGAAGGGCCGCAGGATGACAGTCCTTCGCGACAGGCTGATAACCGAGATACCCAAGCTCATCCCCGCAGTGAAGCTCAACGGGCATCCCACCAACAGGCTGCCGAACAACGTGAACTTCTCTATCAAGTACATCGAGGGCGAGTCTATACTGCTGATGCTCGATCTTAACGGCATCGCCGCTTCAAGCGGCTCCGCCTGCACTTCCGGCTCCCTCGATCCCAGTCACGTGCTGCTCGCCATGGGCTTGACCCACGAGGTCGCGCACGGCTCGCTGCGTATGACTCTCAGCGACGAAACCACCGAGGAGGATATTGATTACGTGCTCGAGGTGCTTCCCAGGGTTGCGGAGCGTCTGCGCAATATGTCCCCTCTTTACAATGGTCAGCTTGACTAACTTATTCTTTTCATAGGAGGTAAACAGCAATGTACACTGAAAAGGTATTGGATCATTTTCAGAACCCCCGCAACATGGGTGAGCTCGAGGACTATAACGGCATGGGTATGGTCGGCAACGCAAAGTGCGGCGACATAATGCAAATGTTCATCAAGGTCAACGACGACGGCATCATCGAAGACGTCGGCTTCAAGACCTTCGGCTGCGGCGCCGCAGTTGCTACAAGCTCCATGGCGACAGAGATGATCAAGGGCAAGTCCGTTGACGAGGCGTTAAAGCTCTCCAACGCCGCCGTCGTAGAGGCTTTGGAGGGGCTTCCTCCCGTAAAGATCCACTGCTCCGTACTCGCTGAGGAGGCTGTTAAGGCCGCCGTCGAGGATTACCATAAGCGCAAGGAGCAGGAAGAGCAAAATAAGTAATCGCTCTCATTGGCTATATGTTGGAATTTAAACAATTCACAGCGCAGGCAATGGTCGAAATTCGGCCATTGCTTGCTTTTCAGAAATACCGCTCGTGCGACTATTCCGTCGGCGGCATCTTTATGTGGCGCGATTATTTCGACGAGCGCTATACTGTCAGGGATAATATGCTTATAGGCACTTCCGGTTATTTCGACGAAGGGACATGCTATACCATGCCCGTTGGCACCGGCAGCGTAAAAGAAGCTGTCCGGCACATCAAGGCCGACGCCCAGGAGCGCGGAAGTTCTCGGTTCAACCGATGCAGAGAGCAATCAGGCTCCTTGTTTGAGCCTTGTGCAGTTTCAGATTGACGAAGGGGAAT
>CALEPU010000093.1 GCA_937913075.1 uncultured Clostridia bacterium | reverse complement strand
GGTGACCCTTGCGCCGCAGTTGGGGCAGAAGTCGCCCTCGGTAGGGGAGCCGCAATTTGTGCAAAAAGCCATAATGGTGACCTCCTTACGTGATTTAAATATATTTTACAGCTTATTTCAAATTTGTCAACGCTCAAACGGGAGCTTTTGTGCGCACTGCCGTATGATCGGGACGTAATACCGGTACTGCTTGCCGTACCCCAAATTAAAGCTTTACTCCCCGCTCCGACGAAAACAGCGAAAAGAAAGAGGCTGCTGCCTGCAATTCTCTTGCATTTGCAGCCGCCCCTTTAATACCCGGTTACCTTATCAAGCTTCCGCTGTCGATATCCCAAAGAGTGGTGAGCGGCGCGAGCTCCTTATCGCCTGCGGTAGAGGCGCACAGTATCATGCCGTTGCTCTCGATGCAGCACATTTTGCGCGGGGCGAGGTTATAGACGACGACCACGTTTTTACCGATGATATCGGAGGGCTTGACCCAATCTCTTATGCCGGAGAGCACGGTGCGTCTTTCTTCGCCGAGTTCAAGGGTGATATTGTAGAGGTGATCGGACTTTTTGACCTCGGTGCAGTCTATCACCTTGCCGACCCGGAGGTCAAGCTTTGCAAAATCTTCGTAGGTGATGAGAGGCTTCGAGGGTACGGGCTCGGGCCTTGCCGTCTCCGCAGGAGCCTCCTCCGCGGCTTTGAGCGCGGCGGCCTTTTTCCTTTGCTCCTCTATCATGTTATCGAGGAACTCCAGCTCCTTGGCGGCGTCGATGCGGGGGAAGAGGGCTTCACCCTTTTTGACCTCCGTGCCGACGGGCAGCCTTCCGAATTTATCCAGAGAGGCGAACGAGGTAAGCCCGCCCTCGGCAATACCGAGCTGTGTAAACATCTTGGGCGCCGTGCGGGGCATAAAGGGCTGTATGGCGACGCCTATGAAGCGCAGCGCCTCCGCAAGGTTATAAAGCACTGTACCAAGCCTTTGTTTTTTCGCCCCGTCCTTGGCAAGCACCCAAGGGGCAGTCACGTCGATGTATTTGTTGCAAAGACCTATAAGCTTGAATATCTCCTGCAAGGCAATGTGCGGATGGCAGTCGTTCATCGCCTGTTCCATCTTGGCGGCAAGCCCCAGCGCACAGGCGATGACGGGCTCATCCTCATCGGGCACGGGCGCAGTGGGCTCGGGAGTTACGCCATCGAAATACTTGCCTATCATGGCGACAGTCCTCGAAAGCAGATTGCCGAGATCGTTTGCAAGATCGGAATTGATCCTCGTGATGAGCGTGGCGTTGTCGAAATTGCCGTCGTTGCCGAAGGGGAACTCGCTCAAAAGGAAGTACCTTACCGCGTCAACGCCGTATCTGCCCACGAGCACGAAGGGATCGACCACGTTGCCCTTGGATTTGGACATCTTATCGCCGTCGAACAAAAGCCAGCCGTGGCCGTATATCTTCTTGGGCAGGGGCAGCCCCAGCGCCATAAGCATTATGGGCCAAACTATCGTGTGGAACCTTATTATCTCCTTGCCGACGATATGCACGTCCGCAGGCCAATACTTGCGGCAGAGCTCGTCGTTATCGGTAAGATATCCCAGAGCCGAGAGATAATTGACCAAAGCGTCTACCCAAACGTATACCACGTGCTTAGGGTCGAAATCGACCGGCACGCCCCATTTGAAGGTGCAGCGTGTGACGCAAAGATCCTCCGCACCGGGCAGCAGGAAGTTGTTGAGCATCTCCTTAGCCCTCGATACGGGCTGGATGAAGTCGGGATTTTCCCTTATGTATTCTATCAGCTTGGGAGCGTACTTCGATACGCGGAGGAAGTATGCCTCCTCCTTCGCGAGCTCGGTCTTCCTGCCGCAGTCGGGGCAGACGCCGCCCGCCTCTTTAAGCTGGGTCTCGGTCCAGAAAGCCTCGCACTGGGTGCAGTAATGCCCCTCGTATGCGCTCTTGTAGATATCGCCCTGCTCGTAAAGCCTGTCAAAAACCTTCTGCACGCACTTTATATGATGCTCGTCGGTGGTCCTTATAAAGCCGTCGTTGGAGATATCCATAAGCTCCCAAAGCTTTTTGAAGCCGGAGGTTATTTTATCGGCATACTGCTGCGGGGTAACGCCCGCCTCCGCCGCCTTCTTTTCCATCTTCTGCCCGTGCTCGTCCGTGCCGGTC
>CALEPU010000092.1 GCA_937913075.1 uncultured Clostridia bacterium | reverse complement strand
AGCTGCTCGTCCGTGCCGTAAACAACGTGATCCTCGTTCAAAAGCCAGTTAAGTGAAAGCATGGTTACCCTCCCCGATGAATTATCATCGACTTAATTTATTTTGCAAACGCCTTTGTAATACGTGCAAGCGCGTCGTCAAGCTCCTCATATGAAACGGTGATGGGCGGAGCGAACCTTATGGTATGGTCGTGAGTTTCCTTACAGAGCACGCCCTCGTGTATGCAGGCCTTGACATAAGAGGCTGCGGGGTCGCAAAACTCAACGCCTATCAGCAGGCCGCGCCCGCGGATCTCAATTATCTCCGGGTTAGCGATCTTTTTAAGACCCTCCATGAAGTATTCGCCCTTCTCCCTCGCAAGGCGGGGATAATCGTCGCGCTGAAGTATCTCAATAGCCTTTATGCCGCAGGCGCACGCCATGGGGTTGCCGCCGAAGGTCGAGCCGTGCGAGCCGGGAGTATAAAGGCCGAGTATATCCTCGTTCGCGGCTATCGCGGAAAGGGGCATAACTCCGCCGCCAAGGGCCTTGCCCATGATATAGATATCCGGAACGACGTTCTCATGCCAACAGGCGAACATGTCGCCCGTCCTTGCAAAGCCCGTCTGCACCTCGTCCGCAAGGAAGAGCACGTTGTTATCGGCGCAGATATCGCGCACCTTTTTGAGCCAGCCCTCGGGGGGCAGTATTATGCCCGCCTCGCCCTGAATAGGCTCCGCGAGGAAGGCGACCGTGTTCGGCGTTATCGCCTCGCGAAGAGCCTCGGCGTCGCCGTAGGGGATGGTCTTAAACCCCGGACAGTAAGGACCGTAGCCGTCCTTCGCAAGAGGATCGGTGGAGAAGCTTATTATCGAGATAGTGCGCCCGTGGAAATTGTTTTCGCAGGTGATTATCTCCTGCTTGCCGTTTTCAACGCCCTTGACCCTTGTGCCCCAAAGACGGGCGGTCTTTAAAGCAGTCTCGACGGCCTCCGCGCCGGTGTTCATGGGCAGCACCATGTCCTTACCGGTGAGCTTGGCAAGGCGTTCGCAGAACTCGCCCAAATTCTCGCTGTGGAACGCGCGGCTCGTAAGAGTGCATTTGTCGAGCTGCGCCTTTGCCGCCGCCAAGATCTCAGGGTGACGGTGGCCGAAGTTGTGAGCCGAGTACGCCGAAAGCATATCGTAATACTTCTTGCCCTCGGGATCCGTCACGACCGCGCCCTCGGCGCTTGCGATGACGACGGGCTTTGGCGCGTAGTTGTGCGCGCCGTAACGGTTGGTCTTTTCAATGATCTGTTCAGATGAATACATGTCTTCCTCCTGTGTTGTAATGGTTTTTGGGTTTGCATGTTTCATCCTCTTAAGAAAAAGAACCGTCTTCCGACCCGATCGGAAAACGGCACACCAAAATCACGCCGAATAAACGCCCAAAAGCGCGCTTGCGGCTTGACCTCAGATGAGCTACTTTTCTCCGGAGGATACTCATCGTTCCGTCTGAGCAGGTTTCCTGACTTGCGGCGTAACGCCCAAAAGCGCCTTCTCACCTTGCGGCAATGACATAATTGCTTTGGACTATCCGTTTACAGTGACCGGTTCGTCCGGGATTTGCACCCGGTTCCCTATTATCCCGTCAAGGCTTTAAGCCCGACAGGCACTCAAACAGTAGACTATAGGATTATAGCATACCCGCCCGCGCGTTTCAATATGGGAAAAGAAATAATGGGGCTGTTGCATTTAGCTCTAAGTAAACGCTGATTAATTCAGACTTTCGTTATGCAGCGGAGCTGTACCTGACAGCAGCGCAAAGCGTAATATCGGGGCAACGGTGTTGCGCCGTTAGCCGAACGCCTTGGGGAGAGCGGACGCGAGCCCCAAGGGTTGGGGAAAACCAGCAAAAGCGATCATCCGGCATTTAATGCCCACGGACTTGCTGCCCTTGCTGACAACAGTAACCTCGCCCCGGGGCGGACTTATTGAGCTTCGCTCAATTTGCCGCCCGTTCTCCGCCTTTTCGACCATTCGCCGGATGGTCGAAATTGCCTTCGGCAACCGGCTCCGAACCCACGTTGTCAAGCCGACTGCTCGTTAAACAGGCTCTTCCTCCAATCAAAAACCTGACAAAAGAACCGTCCCCTTGTCAGGTTTTACCACTCGATGGCTTGTATTACGCCGCGGCTGACGCCGGTATGACGCTCGATCTGGCGGACGCTGAGCCCCGCCTTACGCAGGCGCGAGATCGCCTCGTTGCGCTGCTTTCTGTCGTAGGATTGCAGCACGGTACCACTGCTTGAACCGAGGACCTCTTCAATGATGCGTGCAGCGCTGACGTCGCCCACTCGAACAGGCTCGAATTCCTGCATGGTCTTTTCGTCGTCCTCGGCGACGAAGCGGGCGTAATTCTCAAACGAGCCAAGCATGCCGCAGAGCAATGCAGTATCGACGAAGCTGTTCTTCTTGCCGTAAAGCATGTAACTGCTCCATGGATAATCCTCTGCGCTGCAAATGCCCGCCGCCTGCGGATTGCGCAAAATGTACTTGAAAGCGCTCAACAGATAGCTGTCGTCCTTGATGGGCTCGCTCTTGTATCTGTCCTGAAAGAGATGTCCCGTCCTTTCATAGCGATGATTGAAGTAATAGGCGTAGCTGACTCCTATGCGCTTCATGAGGTCGGGGGCGGCGCCTTCTTTGTCGTAGATAAGGAGATGAACGTGGTTCTGCATAAGACAGTAGGCGCAGACCGAAACGCCGGTGCTCTCGCTGTATTTTTCAAGGAGCCAAAGATAATAGCTGTAATCGTGTGCGTCCTCAAACAAAAGCTGCCGACCTATACCTCGTGTGATGACGTGCAGATATCCGGTCTCGCTCGATTTACGTGCGCTTCTTGGCATAGCAAAGCCTCCGTTTCTTGTAGGTTTCTGCCGTTATTATACTGCCGAACGTGCCTCATTGCAATAGAACCCGCGAATTTTCCTGACAAGGGGACGGTTCTTTTGTCAGGTAAATGCCTGCGTTCACTTTAAGAATAACCTGTCTGACAAGAATAACCGTCCCCGTTGTCAAGCCGACTACTCGTTAAACCGGCTCTTCTTACAAGCAAAAACCTGACAAAAGAACCGTCCCCTTGTCAGGTTTTGGCAATAAATAATTCGGCGCCGCACGGTGGCGGCGCCGAAGCTGTGTGAATGCTATTTTATCAGTCGAGCGTCATGAGGCCCATTACGACGCGCATATAGATGAGCGCATCGCTCATGTTGACGGCGCCGTCGCCGTTGAGGTCGAGCAACGCCACGATCTCCTCGGGCAGGTCGATAAGGCCCATCGCGTAGCGCATGATGAGAAGCGCGTCGTTCGCGGTCGCCTCGCCGTCGCCGTTGACGTCGGGAAGCCCGTTGCTCTCGGGGCGCTCAATGAGCACTATCTCGGTGCGGTTCCTGACGCGCATACGGGGGATGAACCCGCCGTCGACGTTCTCGGTATCGACCGTGATGGATGCAAGACCGATGGCGGAGATGATATCGCCGACCTTTATATCGAGCTCGTAATCGCTCATGATATAGCCGTCGATGAATACTCTTGCCGTGCCGGTCTCATCCCTGACCATTATGGTCTCCAGAGTGCCGTCGGAGGCATAGCCCACGGAGACGACCTTGCCCTGAGTTTTAACGAGGGTACCCGTCCAATCGGGGCTCATTGCGTCGGCGCAGGAGAGCTCCTCGGGCTCTATGACCTTCTCCTCGTGGCCCTCTATCGCCTCGATCTTGGTGACGACTATCTCGCGCTCGCCGTTATAGGAGCCGAGAACGCCGGTCGCCCTTACGTACTGACCGATGTGGAAATTGCCCGCAACGGGGAAGAGGTTGATGCCCGCGGTATCGTCCTGAATGTAGATACAGTCGAAGAAAGCGGTATCCTGATCGTAACCGGAGGCGTTGGAGGTAACGTAGCCCTCGACGGTGAACTTCAAGCCCGCCTCAGCCTGATTGACCTCTGCGATCGGGGTGATCGTGGGCTCGGGCATTATCTGGCGTATGATGTTCATTACGATCTGGTAGTTGGAGTTTTGCAGGGTGGTGGCGTTCTCTATCTCGACCTTGACCTCGAAGGTGGAGAAGAAGGTAACGCCGCTGGTGATGAGCCAGCCGCCGCCGGGCAGATCTTCAAGGGTCATCTCGACTACCTCGCCCATGGGCACGACTACGGTGTCGCTGTCATAATCGGGCACGTAGCTCGAAGAGCCGCCGAAGTCGTTGGTGTAGCTTGCGCCCCATGTGGTGGTATAGCCCTTTATTATGGGGATGGCGTTTGCGCCTGCGAGCACGGGAGCGGAGTTGTAGCCGGAGAAGGAGTTGTTGGTGGTCTCCAATACGTCCTTCAGGAGCCATACGGGCTCGCCGTTCCACTCGTAGGAGTAGTTCTCCTGAGAGGTGAAGTAGATGCGGTAAGCCTCGTTCGCCTTCTCCTCGTTATCGACGACTATACCCTGAGCTATCCTCGTGTCGGTGCCTATCGCCTCGAGTATGCCGTTTGTGATGTTATAGGCCTGCTCAGCCGCGTTCTCGGGATCGCCCCTGTCGGACTTGGAGCAGACTATGAGGTTGCCGCCGTTTGCCGCGTACTCGGCTATCGCCGCAAGCTCGGCCTCGGTGTAGAGGTTATTTTCGCCGACGTTCGCCCAGCCCGCATAGGGGACCGTGAGCACGAGGAGCCTGTAATCCTTGATGTTATCGTAGGTCAGCTCGCCCCTGTGGACGTAGTTGGCGCGGATGGCGTTCTGCGCGCAGAGCTCAATGAACGCCGCGTCGGAGCCGGCGTAGTTGCCGGAAACGTAGAAGTTGATATGCCCGTTCTCGATGCCGATATCGAGCAGCTCGGTGGGATCGAGCACGTCGAACTCATAGGTGTAGGCAAACTGCATCATTGTCTCGCCGAGATAACCGACGCAGGTCACGACGAACTTCTGCTTGCCGAGGGCATAGGGAGTGAAGTTGTAGGTGTAATCGAGCTCGCTGTTGGAGGCGATGGTGCCCGGGTTCTCCATAACGCCGAGTATCACGGCCTCGTTCTGACCGATAACGAGCGAGTAGGTGATGGACTCGATAACGAAATCGTCCGCCTCATAGTCGTAAAGGGTGGTGGTGAAGGTCATTTCCTCGCCCTTGACGGGGATAATGGTCTCCGTCGTGACGTCGGAAATGCCGACCTTGGATACGTCGCCTACCCAAACGGGAGCGGTGACCGCGATATCGCCGTCAGCCTCCTCTACCCTGATGAAGTAGTAGCTGTAATCGTTGGGAAGGCTGAACTCCAGCACCGCGGAGGAGCCGGTGACCTCGGTCGCGTAGGCGGTGATGCCGCCGTTGACTATGACCGCTACCTTGCCGATTACCTCGCCGTCGGGATCGTTGACGGAGACGTAGATATCGACAGCGCTGATGGGGTTATCCTCGTCCTCGGGGATTATGGTGCCCATTATGTTGTCGTTGAGGGTGTAGTAGAGCTCCAAATTCTTATCCTCGGTGGCGTAGATGGTCATGTTGCGCATGGCCTCGTAGATGCCCTCCTCGGAGAAATCGTCCGTAATTACAACGTCACGGGCGGTGTTGGAGTTGCCCCACTTGCCCTTGTGGTTATCCTGGTTGTTTGTGGGAGCGACGTGCCAGCCCATATCGAGCGCCAATGTGTACTGCTCGTAGCTGGGCCAGTATGCGGAGCCGCCGACCGCGCCTTCGCCGTTGCCGACCTCGACCATGGTGATGACCCTGTCCGCCGCAACGTCGTAATAGCCGAAGTTATCGAAATTGCCGAACGTGGTGCCGGGATGGTTGAAGGCGTGGATGGTGTCGGGGTACTGCTTGATAAGGTCGTAGTAAGCCACGAGCCCCGCGCCGCCCTGCACGGTGTAGGTCGAGTTCTGGCGGGAGACTATGCCTATGGAGTTATAGGTATTGATATGGCCGTACTGACCGGACCATGTCATCTCGTAGCCGCCGATGAATATAACGTCCGACTGCCTCGTGTTGAACTCGTCAATGAGGGTGGTGTAGTTGTACCACTTGGTGTGACCGTTCGCCGCGACGGTACCGCTCTCGAGAGTGGTGAAGTCGCCGAGGTTATCCTTGGTGTCGAAGTAGTTGGAGTGGTCGGTTATGGCGACGAAGTCGACGTTCTCGCTCTCGGGCAGGGAGGTAACGTAGGTGTAAACGTCCTCCAAGGTGCCCGTGCCGTCGGAATACTCCGCGGTATGGGCATGGAGCTGACCGTAGTAGAAGCCGTACTGCGGCTCGCCCACGGTGAACGCCCAGCTGTATGTGACCTCAGCGCCGTCCGCCCTTGTAACGGTAACGGTCGCCTTGTACTTGCCGTCCGCAAGCTCGCCCTCGTAATCGAACACGGCGGTGCTGCCGGTAACGGTCGTAGCGCCCGAAACGCCCGCGACCTCGATAACGATAACGGGGTTCTCGCCCGCGTTGGCGAAATCGACCTCAACGGCGGGATGCTTATCCTCATGGGTAGCGCTGTTCGCCGCGGGGCGGACCGCGACTATCTGAGGCTCGTCCACTATGTTGATATCGGCCTCGGCCTCGGTAACGAGCCCGTAGATATCGGCGGCGATGAACTTGACGTGCATAGTGCCGACGCCGGCAATGATATCGCTGCCGGGAATCTTGGCCTTGTACTTCAAATTCGTCTGGTTATACTCCATTACGAGGCTGCCGGAGACCTCGCCCACGGTATACTCGACGACGACGTTATCCACGCCGTAATCGTCGGTGACGGTGACCGAGATATCGTAATCAACGCCGACCTCGGCGTCGAGGAAGGAGCCCATTTGTACGTTGGGAGCCTTGTTCTCGCCGTAGTATTCGCCGCCGCGCATCTGCCACGTGGAGGAATACTTGGAAAGCGCGCCCGCAAGGTCGACCACCTCGCCCTCCTCAACTGAATAGCGGCTGTAAGGCACGGCGCGGTAGATGCCGAGCTGAGCGCCGTTCCTGTCGGTGACGTAGGTGGTGCCGTTGTCGTTGTAAGCGCCAAGAGTCACGCCGTAGACCATAACGTACTCGCTCAGGAGCTCGTCCTTATGGGCAAGCAGCTCGGAAAAATCGTTGAACCTCTGCGCGGGTATGCGCTCGGCGCTGCCAAGCACCTCGACGGAGGTGGAGGACTGTACCTGAGGCACGCCGCCGTAGGTGGTCTTGGTGGCGGAGATCTTTAAAATATCGCCTATCTTATAGTCGTCAAGGCTGTTGTACATTTGCAGACCGACGACCTCGCCGTTGACTATATCCTCCAGGATGGCGGAGTTGTTGCTGTCGTAATTGCCGAAGCGGTAAACGAGCTGGCAGACGAACACGCACTCCGTGCCGTCGGCAAGGGCTATCACCTCGGGGATGGTCAGCACGCCTTCTTCAAAATACTCGCCGCCGTCTTCTATGGGATCGACAAAGGCGATATGCTCCGAGATATCGGTAACGCGGAGCTGAGCCGCATTGTAGCAGGAAACGACCGCCGTAACGTCTACCGTATCGCCCTCGGCGAAATCGCACTCGGGGAGCTTGTAGATGTTTATCTCATTGCCGTCCTGCGTGAAGGGGGTGTTGCCGGAGTTGTTGATAACGCCGAGAGTACCGCCCTCTATCCTTACCCTGCGGCAGATAAGCGCGGTATCGGAATTGATCTCGGCAACGGTGACAGTCGCAAGGGGCAGAGTGTTGCCGGAGGAAATTTTCTTGAACTGCTCGGCATTGGTGCTGTCGATGCCGGAAAGCTCGGGCAGGCCCTTATATTCGGCCCTCGTGCCCGTCGCCTCGACCATATCGCCGACCTTTATGTTATCGTCGGCGGCATTAAGGTAGAGGCAGATGCCGGCGGTGCTGTCCTCGGCGTAAACGCTGCGCCCGTCGATAAAGGTGACGATTCCGCGAACGGTCGCGCTCTCGCCTGCTGCAAGCGCCAGCGCCTCGGCGACGGTTACGTAGGAGGTATTCTCCGCAACGTAATCCTCGGAGGAGCCGTTACGAAGCTGAATTGTAGCGTTATAGCGCGATGCGCAGCCGTATGCCGCTACCTTATCGCCCTCGGCAACGCCCTCGGGATACTGAGCCGCGCGGTAGATGGGAAGCGAGCCCGTTGCGTCGGTTATGATAGTAGAGCCGGAGGAAGCGTAAGCGCCGAGAGTCGCGTCCTTAATGACAACGTACTCGGAGAGGTACTTATCTATATTCTGCGTTACCTCCTCGATCGTTACCTCCTGCGCCTGCATGGGCTCCTCCTCCGCAAGCTCCGTGACGGAGGAAACATTGGAGATCTGGCGGACGCCGCCGTACTCGGAAACGGTACCCTTAACGGCAACTATCTTGCCCACGGGGTACTTGTTGGCGGTATCGTTATAGTCGTAAATTTGCAGACCTATTATCTCGTTATCTACAACGTCGCCTATGATTATGCTGTTGAGCGAGCCGAAGTTGCCGAAGAGATAGACCACCTGACCCACGACGGTTATCTCGGGCGAGCCCGTGATATCCATGGCGAGCACCTCGTCTATCTTTTTATACTCGGTGTACTCGTCGTCGCCGATGGGATCGGGAATGGGGACGACTACCTCAACGTCTTCCGCATACGCCACGCGGAGCTGCACGGAATTGAACATGCCCACGACGGCTGTTACGTTGACGGTATCGCCCTCGACAGCCTCGTTTGCGGGCATCTTATAGATGTTGATGCTGCTCTCGCCCTGCGTTATGGGGGTGTTGCCGGAGTTGTTCACGGCGCCCATCGTCGCGGACTTTATAACAACGCGCTCGCAGATATAGTCGTCGGTTGCGGAGTTGAGCTCCTCTATCGTTACCTCCTGCCTGGGCAGAGCGTTGCCGGAGGAGATGACGGTCATCTCGCTCTCGTTAACGCCGGAGAGCTCGGGCAGACCCTTGTATTCCGCCCTCGTGCCCGTGGCGACCACCTTATCGCCTATGGCAAGCGAAGCGGGGTTCGCGGTAAGGTAAAGGTCGATAGCGCCCGTCTCGTCCTCAACGTAGACGTTCCTTGCGTCGATGAAGGTAACGGTGCCTATGACGGTAAAGCTCTCGCCAGCGCTGCCCGCCAAAGCCTCGGCAATCGCAACCTCGCCGTAATCCACGGGAGGCTCGGTGGGCTCGGGCTCGGCGCCGCCGTTATTATAGCCGGCTATGACAAGATTGTCGATGCGCAGAGTACCCGTAGCGGCGATGGCGGAGCCGTTCGCGGCAGCGGTATCGAGAACCGCGTAACGCACGTAGAGCGTCTCGCAGTTGTCGCACTCGGAGGGCAGCTCAGCCGCGGCAATGCTCGTAAACGAGCCGCCGGTAAGCTCCGTGCCGTTCCCAAGCGTAACGAAATCCGTGCCGTTGACGCTGTATTGCAGATAAACCTTGGCGGGACCCGTATTGGAGGGACGAAGATCCGCCCCTACGGTGATATGGTCGTAACCCGCGGCGTTTACCGTCGCCCCGTAGTATTTGGGGGCTGCGGCGGAAGCGTCGTTCCAGCCGGTGGTGCCGAAGTCATTCTTGAAGAAGTATTGAAACCACTGAAGGCCCACATACTTGGCGTTGAGCAGATCATAGAAATAGCCGTTCTGTGATGGACGATAGTTGGTAAAGGCCATGTACAGGCCTGTCATCGGGGCATAACAGATGATCAGAACCCAGATTACGCCTGGGATCATCAGAAGAAACAGATACCGCTGGTCATAAAGCCGGCTTCTCAGCGGCTTTTTATGTTTCAGCTTTGCCATACGTCCTCCTCATCTGAAGCCGGACGCACTCCGGCGGAAATGCGGGCCATGCAGGACATCCTCACAGCCCTGAAAAACGGACAGAAAAGCAGGACCCGACTGAAGAGGTTCAGTCGAATCCTGCTTCATAGACTGTCTTAAGGTCTGTCAGCTATGCTTACTTGCTGGAAACAGGATCCAGCCCCCACAGCGCCAGGCGGTTGAAATACACCTCAGTCATATAGGCCTCGATGTCGCTCATGCCGGCGCTCTCCATCGCCGCGACCATTTCAGCATACAGGCTGTCGCAGTCCTCCACCGTGGCCGCGTTGACCATCCGGGGATAGTACTGATCAAACACATCGATGACGCCCTGATACATCAGTGCCTCAATCGTGCTGCCTGCGGGCTCCAGGCCTGCAAACTCGGCGCTGTCGTAATAGCCGTTGGTCAGGTTCCGGTAGGCAAAGGTAGCGCTGCGGTCCTTATCATTGATCCAGATGCGGCAGGTGGTGCCGTCATCGGGATGCACGTCGTTCTTGACGAACCAGGTCCACTTGGTGATACCAGTCTGATCCACCGTGTTGGAAGGATCGGCCTGATAGCGTTCCACGATATCCCCGATGGGTGTGCGCACGCCGTCAACAAACTCCCAATCCTGGCCCTCGATACCCCACAGAAGGAGATCCTGGCCTTCCTGGCTGGCGCAGTAGTCGATGAACTTCACAGCGGCTTCGACATTCTGGCAGTTGGTGGTAATGGCAAGGGCGTCCCAGCCCAGCGAGCTGCGACCTGCAAGGGGCAGCGCGTCGGAGGTAGCGTCATCGGGAACGACCTTATAGGCCAGATATTCCGCATTCTCATTGCTGCTGGCCATGAGGGCGGCGCTGGGGGTCCAGGTATCCCAGTAGGCACCGACATAGCAGAAGGCGCCGTCGTTGGAAAGCTTCTGGTTGCGCAGCTCGGAGGAGTTGGACGTCCACTCGGGATCCAGGATGCCCTCGCGATAGAGTTCGTTCATCATGTGGATCGCGGTGATGAAAGCGGGATCCCGCACGGAGAACATGAGTTTGCCGTCAGAGACATAGTAGGGATAGATGCTGT
>CALEPU010000091.1 GCA_937913075.1 uncultured Clostridia bacterium | reverse complement strand
GGCGTATTCTTCGGAGTCGGCATAATTTGAGCTTATACGATAAAAAAGATCTCAAAAGCATAGATTGGTTCACGATATTGCTTGTTTTTGCGCTCGTGGGCTTCGGTCTTATTGCGCTCTGCTCGGTGCTTGCTACTCCGTTTGACGGTACGGAGAAGGGCATTTCGGACGTCATAGCAAGGCTGAACCTCGATTTTGTGAAGAGACAGGTCGTCAACTTCATGGTCGGCTTTGCCGCGATGATATTCGTAATGCTGTTCGATTACAGCATTTTCAAGCCTCTGATACCGTACGTCTACATAGGTAACGTGGGTCTTTTGGCGTTGCTTTTCGTCTTCGGCAAGGTGCGCGGCGGCGCACAGGGCTGGTTTGTTTTCGAGTCATTGGAGAGGAACATTCAGCCCGGCGAGCTTATGAAAGTGGTGCTCGTGGTGCAGCTTGCCAAGGTCGTTTCCAAGGCTATGGATCAGGACGGCAGGATACTCCGCATAAAGGATATAGGGCTTGCGCTGGGCTATACTCTGCTGCCCTTCGGGCTTATAGTTTTGCAGCCCGATTACGGCACGGCATTCGTGCTGCTCGTCATAATGGCGTTCATGCTCTTCGCCGCGCGGATAAAATGGCGTTACATATTGGGCGCGGCCGTCGCAGCCGGCACGGTGCTGCCGCTCGCTTACTATTTTGTTTTCAGCAATAGGCAGAGGGAGAGGATAATATCGTTCCTCAATCCCGAGTACGATCCCCTTGGCGCGGGCTATCAGGTAAGCAAATCAAAGGTCGTCATAGGCTCCGGCGGGCTCTTGGGCAAGGGCTTTTTCAGCCGCAGCACATTGGCGCAGCTCAAATACGTGCCTGAGCGTCATACCGACTTCATCTATTCCGGCATAGTCGAGGGCGTAGGCTTCGTTGGCGGAGCCATACTTATAGTCATGTTCTTCGTGCTCGCCTTCCGCTGGCTCTATATCGCAATTAAAGCAAGGGATAATTTCGGCATGCTGCTCGCCGTCGGCGTTATAGCAATGCTGATATCGCACGTTTTTGAAAATATCGGCATGACGATCGGCCTCATGCCCATGACGGGCATACCGCTGCCCTTCGTCAGCTACGGCGGCTCGAATATGCTCACCAATATGATAGGCGTCGGCATAGTGCTGAACGTCTATATGCGCCACCCCGTCAAGAAGAAAAGACGCTCCGAAAAGGTAAGGAACCGCTGAGTGCCTGCCTTTATCTGACCGCACAAATAAATATATCCTTATTTCCGCTCAAAAAAGGTTGAACGGATTTTTCTTTGTGGTATAATCCAGTTAGAAAAATATGCCCGTAAAAAGGGCAAATATAATCATAAGGAGCAAACCGATATGGCATACGATCGTATTTACAACTTCTCCGCAGGTCCCTCCATACTCCCCGAGAAGGTGCTCGAGGATATCCGCGATAACCTGATGAATTATCAGGGCTCCGGCATGTGCGTTATGGAGATGAGCCACCGTTCCAAGGTATTTGATACCATCATCAAGGAGGCTGAGCAGGATCTGCGCGATCTCATGAACATCCCCGACAACTACAAGGTAATGTTCATTCAGGGCGGCGCAACTCTCCAGTTCGCCATGATCCCCATGAACCTTATGAAGAACGGCGTTGCAGACTACATCGTCACCGGCAACTGGTCCAAGAAGGCGTATGCCGAGGCTAAGAAGTACGGCAAGATCAACCTTGTCGCAACCAGCGAGGATCGCAATTACAGCTATATCCCCGATTGCTCCGATCTGCCCATCAGCGAGGACGCCGATTACGTCTACATCTGCGAGAATGAGACCATCCACGGCACTACCTTCCGGCAGCTCCCCAATACCAAGGGCAAGATCCTCGTTTCCGACCAGAGCTCCATGTTCCTGTCCAAGCCCTGCAACGTCTCGGATTACGGCGTGATCTACGGCGGCGTACAGAAGAACATCGGCCCCGCAGGTATGGTCATCGTCATCATGCGTGAGGATCTGATCCGTGAGGATCTGCCCACTTGGGTACCCACCTACATGAGCTACGCCACCCACGCCAAGAACGATTCTCTCTACAACACCCCTAACTGCTGGTCCATCTACGTTTGCGGTCAGGTCTTCAAGTATTTGAAGAGCATCGGCGGCCTCGAGGCTATGGCAAAGATGAACGAGGAGAAGGCCAAGATCCTTTATGACTTCCTCGATCAGTCCAAGCTCTTCAAGGGCACCGTTGAGCCCGAGTTCCGTTCCCTCATGAACGTTCCCTTCGTCACTCCCACCAAGGAGCAGGATGCAGAGGTCGTTGCCGCTACCAAGGCTGCGGGCTTCGATAACCTCAAGGGCCATAAGTCCGTCGGCGGTCTCAGGGCCTCCATCTACAACGCTATGCCCAAGGAGGGCGTCGCAGCTCTCGTTGACTTCCTCAAGAAGTACGAAGCCGAGCACATGGCGTAAGCCAAACATCAACTAATAAGTAAGGAGATACAATATCATGCGTATTCTTGCATCTGACGGTATGGAAAAATCCGCCATTGCCAAGCTCCGTGAGCAGGGCAATGAGGTAGTAGTTCCCGAGACCACCCCCACTCCCGATGAGCTCTGTCAGCTTGTCAAGGAGTTTGACGTTCTCGTAGTCCGCAGCGCGACCAAGGTTCGCGTTCCCGCCATCGACAGCGCTGCCGAGGCAGGCAGGCTAAAGCTCATCATCAGGGGCGGCGTCGGCATCGACAATATCGACCACGAGTATGCCAAGACCAAGGGCATCGAGGTCAGGAACACTCCCCGGGCTTCCTCCGACGCAGTTGCTGAGCTGGCACTCGCTCATATGCTCTCCTGCGCAAGGTTCGTCTCTGCTGCCGGTCATTCCATGCGTGAGAACAAATGGGAGAAGAAGGCTTATGCTAAGGGTATCGAGCTCGGCGGCAAGACCCTCGGCGTTATCGGCTACGGTCGTATCGGTCAGTCCCTCGGCCGCATGGCTCGGGCTCTCGGTATGAAGGTACTGGCTTATGATATCTTCCACGTAGAGGGTATCGAGAACGAGAACATGAAGTACGTCGAGATGGACGAGCTTCTTGCAAACTCCGATTTCATCAGCCTCCACACCCCCAGCCTTGACGGCAAGCCCCTCATCAATGCAGATACCATCGCCAAGATGAAGGACGGCGTCAACATCATCAACACCAGCCGCGGCGCCAACATCGACGAGAACGCTCTCCTCGACGCGCTGAACTCCGGCAAGGTTCGCTCCGCAGGTCTTGACGTTTGGGCGGAGGAGCCCTCCAAGAACGAGGCGCTCTATTCTCACCCCATGGTGAGCTGCACCCCCCATATCGGCGCTTCCACCGTCGAGGCTCAGAAGCGTATCGGCGCTGAGATCGTCGATATCATCGGCAAGTTCTTTGCATAATCAATAGGTTTTCTTTGCGGGAGCCGCCGTTTTTCGCGTCGGCTCCCAAACTGATTTTTACGGGAGCATTTTATGAAGGTTAGGAATATTCTCGGGGAGAGATTTAAGGAGCGCGCTTTCGATATCGAGAGCCAAAATTTGATGACACGCGGCGGCTATATGAAGCTCGTCGGCAACGGCATTTACTCGCTCTTTACCCCCGCCAAACGCATACAGAACAAGATAGAAAGGATACTCCGTGAGGAGATGGATGCTATTGACGGGCAGGAGGTGCTTTTCCCCGTAGTTATGCCCGCATCGCTTTGGCAGTCCTCCGGCAGGTGGGAGTCTATCGGGAAGGAGCTTCTGCGCTTTAAGGATCGCAGCGGCGCCGATATGGTGCTCGGCATGACCCATGAGGCCGTGCAGCTTGCTATGAACGTAGCGGGCACTTATCAAAAGTACCCGTTCATGATATATCAGATACAGACCAAGTTCCGCGACGAGCCGAGGGCGAGGGGCGGTCTTATAAGGGTGCGCGAGTTCACAATGAAGGACGCTTACTCCTTCCATACCTCACAGGCAGATCTTGAAAAATATTACGACCGTGCCTACCGTGCTTACGAGCGCATCTACGCAAGGGCGGGCGTGCCCGAGGTCATCGCCGTCAAGTCCGACAGCGGCATGATGGGCGGCAAGGTCAGCCACGAGTTCATGCTCCTTACAGATATCGGCGAGGACAGCATCGTCTTCTGTCCCGAATGCGGCTTCAGAGCCAACATGGAGGCATGCGAGGCAATAACGGAGAATGCTGCCGACGCAGAGCTTTTGCCCATCACCGAGGTATTCACGGGCGAAGCCAAGACGATAGACGCCGTTGGCGAGATGCTCCATATGCCCAATGAAAAGAGCTGCAAGGCGGTAGTCTATCAAAGAAACGATGACGACTCCTACGTGCTCGTGTTCTGCCGCGGCGACAGGGAAGTAAACGAGACCAAGCTCACCAATTACTTGAAGAGTGAGATACACCCCGCAGCCGACCTTGAAAATGCCGATCTTACCGCCGGCAACATCGGTCCCTATGCCCTCAAAACGAGCGTCACGGTGCTTTACGACCGCTCCCTTGTGGGCGCGACAAACCTCGTCTGCGGCGCCAACCGCGAGGAGTATCATTTCACCGGCTTCACTCCTGCGCGCGATCTGCCTGCCGATACCGTCTATCTCGATCTCACAAAGGCGGTCGAGGGCGGCGTATGCCCCAACTGCTCAAAGCATTCCCTCAGCATTAAGCGCGGCATCGAGGTCGGCAATATCTTCCAACTCGGCAAACGCTATACCGAGGCTATGGGCATGACCTATGACGACGAAAACGGCGCAAGGGTCAACCCCATAATGGGCTGCTACGGCATCGGCGTAGGCCGTCTTATCGCTTCCGTCTGCGAGGCGCATCACGACGATTACGGCCCCATCTGGCCCATCACCATAGCTCCCTGGCACGTGCAGATCTGCTCCCTGCGGGCCGACCAGCCGGAGGGGACCGAGGCCAGCCAAAAGCTGTACGACGATTTGACCGCGAAGGGCATAGAGGTGCTCTGGGACGACCGCAGCGTCAGCGCCGGCGTGATGTTCTCCGACGCCGACCTGTTCGGCGTACCCCTGCGCGTGGTGATCAGCCCCAAGGGCCTGAAGAACGGCACCATCGAGATCGCCAGCCGCGACAAGCGCATGAAGCAGATCGTGCCCCAGGCCGAGGCCGA
>CALEPU010000090.1 GCA_937913075.1 uncultured Clostridia bacterium | reverse complement strand
CTTTCCCTACACGACGCTCTTCCGATCTGCCATGCCATGAACGAGCTGAACGACGACCTTTATCTCTCCCTCGGGGAGCCACGCGCGGGCGACAATATCACAGTTGCCGGTCGCGGAAGGATAGGTGATGGCTTTTTCCATATATGCCTCCTAAATTATCTTGCAAACAGACCTATTATCGCAAAGCAGACGACGACAAGAAAAAGCAGCGCCATCACGAGCGCGATAATGCGAACGGATCTTTTCATACTGCACCTCGGAAAATTGATACATGACATTCTATCACAGCGCGGGCTTTAATGCAAGAATAAACTATGCGGCAGTGAACACGAGCTTTAAAATGCAAATCGGTCGGTCGTCAGAACAGTATCTGACGACCGACCGAAATTCTCGAAAATATCAATTCTTGATTAGGAAATTTTGATGCAATAGATCGCGGCGGGCTTTTCGCTCCCTCCGACGCCTCTCGTGCCGACGACTATGAAGCCTTCGAACACCGCGGGCGTGCTCTCAACTCTGCTGCCGATATCGCAAGAGGAAAGCACGCTGCCGTCTTTCGCGGCAAGCAGGCAGACTTTTCCGTCCCTGTCCGCCTGCACTATGTACGCCTTGCCGTCAGAAGCATAGACCACGGCGGGGCTTGACCAGAAGCCGTACTCCTGTTCGCGCCGCCATACCTCCTGCCCCGTCGCCTTATCATAGGCTATAATGAGCCCGCCCGCGGCGGTGACCGTGCTGCCGGAGGAATTGACGTAGCTGACCTTGGCAAGCGTCATGGAATAAATCACAAGCTCCTCTATCTCGCCGTTGCCGACGTGGGGCGTGGCTAACGTGCCTCCGCTCGAGGTTGTGCCTGCGTACGCCGGCTGTGATACCTGCCAGACTATTTCACCCGTTGCGGCGTTTATCTTGCGGTGGCAGCTCTCTCCGGTGTTATCGGCGCCAAGCGGCTGCTTGTCCACGGCGTTGGCGGCGTATATGTACACCCCGTCCTGCTCAACGGAAAGCACGGGCGTGCTGTCCGAGTCGTCTATAACGTCGAGCACGAATTTGAGCTCGAGAGTATCCATATCAATGCACTGCAAATGCCCGCCGTTATCGGTGATATAGAGGTAATGCCCATAGCAGGCACAGCTGCTCTCAAAGCCGTATTTGCTCTTACCCTCCTCATCGGTTGCGGAATAGCCCTCGTCGACAGTGTACTTATACTTAACGAGCGGATCGGGCGAGACCGTGACCTTGCCCGCCGCAGGATCGAACTCGGTATTGAGATGCACGAAATAGATAACGCCGTTCTCACCGGGCATTATCAGGGTATCGGCTTCCGCTGCGACGAGCGGGCTCGAATCATACGCCTGCCAAACCCTCGGCGAGAACGGATCCCTGCCGCCGAATTTGTATACGACCTTGTTCTCGATAAGATCTATTATCCTGACCCAAGCGCCGGAAACTCCGTCCTCTGTGCCGGTAACTCCCTGTCCGGTATAGAGCAGCGGATACCCTCGCGGATCGAGCGCGGCGGTGCCCTTGGTAATAACGCCTAAGTCGATCGGCTGCCGCGTCTGCTCGCCCGTTTTAAGATCGAGGAAGTATATCCTGCCGTCCATAGCGGGGTAAATGACCTCGGTAAAATCCTCGTCCTGCTTGAATTTATCATACACGCCGAGGACAGCGCGTACCTCGTCGCTCCATTTTATAATAACCGGCTGCCCCGTCCAGCCTGTACCGGAGCCTGTGAAGCCATCGGTGCTGAGGGAGCCGACGGGCTGTGACCATAACACGGAAAGGCTCTGCTCCGTAACGGCAGGCGATCCGTATGAGAAGCCGCTGCGCAGATTATCCCCTGCGAAGGTCAGTATGCCCGCGGCTTTTGTGTAACTGCCCTCGCCGCCGAATTCGATCATATGCTCGGCCGTATATGCTTCCTGCTCGCTACCGTTTGCCATTATTTTGTAGTTGAAACCGAATTCCTTTGGAAGCGCAGAGGATATCGGCTGCACCTCAAAGCCGCCTTCATGTTTTGAAGAAGGCTCCTGCGTGAGAAACTCGGTAGGCTCCTGTGTTTCCTCCGGCTTTGGGGTAACGGCAGGAATGACGGTCGGCTCAGCCTGCGCCTCACGCGCAGAGCTCGGCTTTCCGAGGCCTACCCATTTGAGTACAGCAAGGACGCCGACCACAAGCAGCACGGCAATAAGCCCAAGCAGCAATACTTGGGACCAGACCACGTGATGATGCTTGACCCGCTTCATCGGCTGTGCGTGATTGTAGTGATGAATACGGTAGTAACGTCTTTTCATTGAAAATCATCTTTATCAGAGCAGAGTTCTTATAAGATCGGAAAGCTCGCCCGTGTGGGTAGTGGGTATCTCATGCCCTGCGCCGTTTATAACGTGCAGGCTGCCGCGAGGTATTGCGTCGGCTATGGCGGAGGCATTGTCCCTCTTGACAAACTCATCGTTTTTGCCGTAAATCACGGTCGTCTCGCAGATTATGGAGGCGAGCATATCGCGGGTGATGTGAGGCTCCTCGAGCATCATGCGGCAGAGCTCCTGCTTGACCGCGTCGCCCGACTGCTCGGCAAGGCGCTTCTCCCGCTGGATATACCTAATGCCCTTGGGCTTTAAGCCTGCGGGATCGGAATTCACTCCAATGAGTATTAGGCGGCGAATGCGTATAGAGCGCATCGCCATAAGCAGCGCCGTAACAGCGCCGTCGGAATAGCCGATGACGTCATACTCTTTAACGCCGAGCTCATCCTCCATGAGCTTTATCGCGTCGTCCGCCATGAGGTCATAGGTGATGCGGGGAGCGGCGCCCTCGTCCTGCGGACGCGACTCGCCCTGCCAACGGCTGTCCATAAGCACGAAGCCTTTGGCAACCAGCAGCGGCGCAACAACTCCGCCGAAAATACCCATGCTCTCGCCATTGCCGTGGAGCATGAGCGCAGGCGTCCGCAGCTTGAAATCGCGCACGCCGACGATGTCGTAATTGATGATCTGACCGTTAATAAGAGCCTTTGACATAACAACTCCCGCATATAAGCGAAGTGATCGGCATACCTGCCGTATGCCGATGCTATTTTACCACAAACGCAAGGCAAATGCAAATCGACGGATTGTGATGATACGGCAAACGGCTCCGGAAGGGCATTACGTCCGCTCCGGAGCCGGCAATGTTATTAATTCTTACGCAGCGAGTGCCCAAGTCTCGAGAAATATGCGCCGCATTCATTGGCGGTGCAAATATCACAAGCCGTTATTTTCCCGTCACCTGCGCGTCGCTCACGCAGAGCGTCTGAGCATAGTCATACGCATTGGTGAAGACGTACGTTGTATCGTCGACGGTCAGAGTATGTTCACCCTGCGAATGGAGCGAAAGCTCTGCCTGCTTTACACCCTCGGCTACCTCTATCTTGCCATAGCCCAGCACAAGCAGCGTTCCGCCGCTTACCGTAATGCTGCTTTCTGCGTCGATCGCACCCGCCATCACATTGTTGGGACCGCGGGTAATTACAAGCCCGCCGGACTGAATGTA
Source organism: uncultured Clostridia bacterium (assembly GCA_937913075.1). Classification (GTDB taxonomy): domain Bacteria; phylum Bacillota; class Clostridia; order Christensenellales; family CAG-138; genus UBA3857. The sequence goes on along the minus strand of CALEPU010000090.1, from coordinate 4,564 downwards.
GCTGCCGTTGGAATCGATGCCGTCAAAATCTCCGTTGGGAGACGCGGTTACATCGAGCACGCCGCCCGTAATTTTCACTATGGGGGTCTGTTCGCCCTTGCAGGCGTTCAATCCGTCGTCCACGGAGCTGACCATCGTGATACCGTCCGATATCTCGATCACGTTGGCTTCTATTCCTTCCCATGCGCTGTCGATAACGACGCTGCCGCCCGATATTGTGAGCGTGCCGTTTGCATGTATGCCGTCAGCGCCGGAGACCGCTTTCTGTCCGTCCCAAGCGCTGGTTTTCCCTTCGGGGGAATAGACCGTTGTAACAACAGTGCCGCCGGAAATGGTGACGTTGCCGACGCCTGTGCCGCCGCCCTCAAAGGCGGTGCCGCTGTTGGCATGGAGCCCGTCGTCAAAGCTCGAAATAATTATCCTGCCAGCGGAGATTTCTATGGCGTTTTCCGTTTTTACGCCCTTATAGGATTCGGTAGTCGCAGTATCCGCAGTGTAGGTGCTGTACGCGCCGGTAAAAATAGTGGCTTCGGGCACGAGCCCCTCACCGGAATTCATAATAAAATCATGCGCGGCCTGAATGCCGTCGCCCGCGGCCCAAATCTCAAGAGTTCCGCCGCTCAGCGTGATGTCGCCGCGCATCTTCCCCGACTTGGCCATATCGGTGCTCTTGGTCTTGACGCCGTCGCCCTCAGTTGAAATGGCGACTACGATACCGCTTTCGATCTTTACCGAATCTCCGCCCCTTATGGCGTTATTGACGGCGGTGACCTTTAAAGCGAGCTTCTGGATGGTGAGATCCTTTGTGGTGTGTATGCCGTTGTTAAAGCCGCCCTCTATCACGAGTACGCCTGCGCCCTTGATCTTGATATCCGTTTTCGCGCTTATTGCACCGGCGCCCTGATCGCTCTCATCTCCGGTCTTTTTGGGACGCGCGTCACGAATGATGTTTTCGGTGCGGTTCTTGGCGGATATCTCGACCTTATCCGCAGAGAATATCCTTATCGGAGAATCCTCCGAGCAGGTGATGGTAACGCCTGCGAGCTCCAGCTCAACGACGGCGTCCTTGCCGGCGGCAACGATTATCTGCCCGTCAAGGGCGCCGCTCAAGGTATAGACGCCCGCCTTGGTAACGGTGTATTTAGAGCCGTCCTGCGTGAAATCGCCGTCGGCAGTAGTCATGCTGAATTCACCCGTCGCCTCCGCTGCGGTTATGGATTCATCCGCCGTAACGGGGGCCTCCACCATCGTTGAAGCAGAAGAAATAGTAACAACGTTGGCTCCCTGATTATCACCCTTATTGGTCCCCTGAGCGCCGTTTTCGCATCCGATAAGCCCTAAGGAAAGCACCGTGCAGAGCAAGAATACGGTAATGATATTAAAAACCTTTGTTTTCATTTTACATTCTCCATTTCTTTTCGTTTCGCTGGGTATATTCTAACATACGCTTTAAGCTCAAATCGCAACGCCGAAGTACAATTATGTGTCAGCACCGTGTCATTGGAACAGCAATCGATCGAGCGCTCGTCGGTGTATATGCCGCGAGCGGCGTAACCGATATGCTCGCCTTAACAAAGTGCCGGCGTTGCCCTTTAAGGGCTTGGCTTAATTGCGACCGCCGTTCGTGCGGGCTGCTTTTTTCTTTTTGTGCGATGCAGCGAGACCGATTGCCGCACCTGCTCCTGCGAGCACTGCCGCGCCTCCGATGACCAACGGAATAACGCTGCCGCCGGAGCGGGTCTTTGCATTATCATCTGCGCCGGGCGCATCGGCAGCCGCAGGTTCGTCTGTGTCGACACGCGTGTCGGCATCGTCGGATCCGTCCGTTCCTTCCGCTTCCGGAGCATCCGTAACCGGCGGCGCCTCGGTCTCGTCGGTGGCTTCGGGACCGTCTGTAGCTTCCGCAGTACCTGACGCTTCGGTTGCGTCGGGATCGCCGCTGCCGTCAGGCTGTTCGGATGAGGCGGGAGCGGAAGGAGCCGCAGTATTTGCGCCGGTCGGCTCAGGCGTATTGCCGCTATCTGTCGGCGCCGGCGCAGCGGTCGGGGAAGCTGTTGAAGTCGGTGAACCTGTCGGAGCCGAGGTAGGAGCCGAGGTAGGAGCTGAGGTAGGAGTTGCAGTGGGAGCGGGCGTACCCGGAACCCCGGGATTGCTGCCGGCGTCATACCCCGCCGTCGCGGTTGCGATCTCGGAGCCATTGATCAAAAGCTTTACCTGCATGCCGTCGGTGAGAGAAGGCGAACTGAAAATTATATAGCCGGCATTCCGCTTGGCGGTGGTTGTAAAGAGCGTGCTTCCGGAAGCGTTTGTCAGCGTGACGGTGCTGCCTTTGGGAATGTTCAAGGCGCTGACGCCGTTCGTCGCGCGCCCGAAGGTTACGTATACCTGCCGCGCCGCAGACGGGTTTTCGACCGTGCCGGCCATGCCCATTCCGAAAAGAGTTCCTCCGGCAAGCGTTATGCCGCGAACGCTTTCAAGGGGGGAATCCAAATCGTCTTCGGAGGAGAAAACGGTCACGCTGCCGCCGTTGAAGGAAACCGTGCCGTTCGAGTCGATGCCGTCTCCGTCGGTGGAATTGACGGTGACGGTACCGCCGTTAATATTGCAGGCAAACGGGTAATCGCCGAGACCGCTGCTTGCGCTTCTAATGCCGTCGCTTGAAGAATTGACGGAGATATTGCCTCCGGAGATGTTGATAACGGCGCTGCTCAGACCCACGGAAGACGAAGTGATCGTTAAATTCGGACCGCTTCCGGATTGACCTATATTCAGCGTCCGGTCGCATCTGACGGCGTTGCCCGCGGCGGAGATAGTGATCTTGCCGGACTGTATGTTCAGGAGCTGATCGCTCTTTACGGCATCGTTTACGTTCGCCGTGACGTTAAGGGTGAGCTGCTTTACGGTAAGGCTTGCGCTTGATGCGGGTGTATCGCCGTTTGCGGCAAGGTCCGCGCCGCCCTTGATGGCGTTTTTGCCGTTTGCCGTAACTATGAGCGTACCGCCGCCCGAAAACGTCAGGCGACTGCCGTCCTTGCCCTTAATGACCGCGTTCTCGGCATTGGTATTTTCGGGATGTGTATCGTCGTTATTGAGCGAGGTATCCGTGAGCTTGTTCACCGTGCCTGACGCGGCGGAAATATTGACTTCGGTACCCTTATTGCACAAAATAGGAGCGGTGTCAGCGCTCTTGAGGTCAAGATTGCTGAGCACAAGGGTAACGCCGGTAGTTCCCTTCTTGACCGTAATGCTGCCGTTCGTGCAGCTTCCGGTCAGGGTATAAGTGCCGCTCGCCTTGATCTTCAGCTTTGTACCGTCTATCGAGTAACTTTCCTCATCCTCTTCGGAGGCGGTTATTCCGCTGTTTGTGAAGGTAAAAGTAATCGTGCTCGAGGCGCCGGAATTTTCATGAACGTCGCCTTCCGCCATTACGGCAGAGCTCAGCGGCATGACCGCAAGCACCAAGGCAAGCAGTGCGGCAGCCGTTCTTTTGATGATCATAATTCTGCATTCCTTTCCGTTCAGGGACAAGAGCGGCGTTATGCCGCACAGCCTCTGAAGCTTTTGACCGAACTGTTATTGCTCATTCGGATAACCCCCGATGGGGCGGTTCAGACATTGCGTCGGACTGCTGAGCTCAACTCAAAACGGGACGGAGGATCGCCGTCCGTATTGTGTTTAAGCAGCCCGCAGTGCAAAGCAGACCGAAGACCCGTTGAACGCGGGGCATATCGGCACTCTTTATGCACATAAAACACGCATGAAGATTAGCATAAAACAAGCGGTATGTCAAGGAAAATGAACAATGTCGCAAATTCGCCACAGTTGCGCCACGGTTGCGTCGCAGTTTACGAACCAAAGAAAAGAGCCGCGGCGAGCGGTCGGTCATGAATTCTGAGCTCTATTATAAAATCGAACGGAAGCCGACTGAATTTGCCTTTCGATTGCCATGATCGATCCATTGTATGTACTTAAATTATCTGGTATAATATACGAAACCGCACAAGGAGGCTTTGAGCATGAAAAAGTTTATTTCGATCATGTTGGCATTTGCCCTCATTCTTTCCCTTGCCGCATGCAGCGGTACAAACAACGCCGGCACGAATACCGAAGCCGACGGCACACAGAGCTTACAGGGCGGTCCCGCAGGCGATCTGCCTGAAGGCACGCCTCCCGAAGCTCCTCCCGACGGCCCCGGCGGTAATCCGCCCGACGGCACGCCTCCGGGCGGATTCGGCGGCCCTGGAGGTCCCGGCGGAAGCACTTCCGACTTTACCTACACCGGCGCAGAGGAGATCACCTCTGCCGTTTCGAAAAGCGGCGAGTCTTATTCTTCGACGACCGCGGACGAGAGTGCGCTGATCATAAATACCTCGGATGCCGTAACGCTTGAGAACATTACCGTTACCAAGTCCGGCGATTCCGACGGCGGCGACAACTGCAATTTCTACGGTCTCAACGCGGCGCTGCTCGTAATGGGAGGCTCGACGACCACCGTCACGGGCGGCACGATCACGAGCTCCGCTTCCGGTGCGAACGGCGTGTTCAGCTACGGCGGCAACGGCGG
>CALEPU010000089.1 GCA_937913075.1 uncultured Clostridia bacterium | reverse complement strand
GCGTTCGAGGACGGCTGTTGCTCGGAAGTTGCTTTTGAGCATTAATGCAACAGCCCCTTTTCAATAATCAGCTTAGTATTTCAGCGCGGTCTTGATCGCCTTCCTGAACGGAGGCAGCAGCGCGATTATTGCGCAGATGGCGATATCCGCGAACATATAAGGCGCGTTATATGCGAACGAAACCGCAATGTTGGCGGGAAGCATCTGACCGAAGGTCATAGCCTTTTCGGCGCCCTCGCCTATCATAACGTACTCGCCCCAGAAGAGTATGCCGCCGATGAAGTGAGACATAAACCTTGCAAAGCCGCCGATAAGCACGGAGAAAACGAGGTTATTCTCTCCGCGGACGATACCGCCGAGACCGATAAGCGCGAACGCAAGGGGATAGTCGAATATGAGCTGGAGCCAGTGTACTACATAGCCGCCCTGGATATACTGCAATATGCCGTACACGAGACCGGCGAGCAGACCCCACTTAGCGCCGTGGCGGTTGGAATAAACCATGAGGGGCAGCATGGAAGCAAGCGTGATGCTGCCGCCCGAGGGCATGGAAAAGAGCTTGATGTAGCTCAATACGAAGCTCAATGCGATACACAGCGCGCCGTGTACGAGTATCAGCGTGGTGCTGACGTCGCGGGTCGCCTTAGCCTCGGTCCTGCCCCTTTCCGCAAGATACACTATGAGAATGACCGCGAGCGCAAGCGCGGAGAAGAAGAATATCCATTCCTTCGTGTCAAGCTTTGCCATTTTCTCGAACAGCACGAACCTGATATGCTCCTTTTCTTCCGCGGCCTCCTCCTCGCCGTCCTCGGAGGAAACGGCCGTAATTGCCGCGCCATCGTCGCCGCTGTCGCCGTCTTCGCCGGTGGCGAGCGCGGGACGCGCAAAGCCCATAGTGAGCACGAACGCGAGCATCAGGCAGAGCAGCATCGCAGCGCTGCTCTTCAAAAGCTTCAGTCCATTAGTCATTTGTTTGCTCCTTTCAAAAAACAAAATGCCCCGCAAACGGTGCGGAGCGCATAAAGCTTTTATTTCCGTACCGCTTCCCTTCAAGGGTATTACCCCACAGGTTCCAAGGGTGTTATCTCAGCCAACCGGCACCCCCAGCGGAGCCGAAGACAAGGCAGCAGCCCCGCCTTTCGACAGGGCTATTATAATACCTCGGCAAAATAAAAACAATAAGGTCGAACAGTATATTATCAAGCTCGCAGGGAAATCGTTTGCGGGCTTGTTATTCCAAACCGAGCCAGTCGGAGACGAGCCGCATAAAGCAGTCGGAAAAGCCGACTTTTTTTACGCTGTGCGCCGCAATGAGAGGAACCTCGGCGATCGGAGCTCCGGAGCTGTCCGTGATCTTCAAAAGCCCCACGGTCTGACCCTCGTCAACAGGAGCCTCCAAAACGGGCGGCAGCAGGCACTCCGTGGTCACCTTTGTGTCGTTTACGGGCATAAGCGCCGAGACCTCGCCTCCCGTGATGACGGAGAGCACCTGCATGAGCCCGCCCTTTATGGGTATTTCGCCCACAGCCTCTCCCTCGGCCTTGATCTCGACCGTGCGGTATGCGGAGAAGCCGTAATCCAAAAGCTCCCTTGCGGCTGAAAACCTTGCGTCGCTGCTGCCTGCTCCGGCTAAGACCGCAATAAACGTCGTCCCGCCCCTGCGAGCTATAAATGCGCCGCAGTAGTGACTGCTGCCGACTGAGCCCGTTGCCAAACCGTAGCAGCCGGAATAATGCCGGATAAGCCTGTTGGGGTTGACGAGCTCGGTAGCCGAAGCCGAGGCGTGGGGGAGGGTATCGGTATAGACGGACGAGTATTTTAAAAAAGAAGGGCTTTTTGCAAGCTCACGGCAGATGGCGGCAACCTCGTTTGCACTGAATGAAAGCCCTTCGCAAAGATACCCGGACGGGCTTTTTTCGATGCCGAGCGAGGCGAGCCTGCCGGATACCGCCTCCGCGGCAGCAGCAGCGCTGGGGTATAGAGCCTGTATCAGTGCGTGTACGGCGTCGCCCGCGTTGAGCATGACTGCGGCTTTCAGCAGCAGGTCCGCGGCAATGCGCTCGTTAGGCGCGAGAAAGGCCGTAGCGCCGCGTACTGCGGCAGCCTCGGGAGAAACCGTAACAACGGTGTTTTCAAACAGCCTGCCCTCGTCAAAGGCAAGGCATATTTCAAGCAGAACGGGCAGGCGAACGAGCCCCGCAAACTCCTCCTGCTCGTCTTCGGCTTTTGCGGTCACCGGTTTTCCGGTTACTGCGTCTATAAGCAGAGCCGCCTCGACTCCATAAAGCTCCGGCAGACCCTCGGCGCTTGCAGACGCGCTCATTGAGAGAAGTGAGAGTATCATACAACAGCATAACAGCAATGCAGCAAAACGGCGCATGTTCATTTGGACCTCCGAAAAATCATCTGCTATAAGGCTATTCCGCGCCGCGCCGTTTAAGCCCAAGCCGCACAATAAATATTGCCAGCGGGCAGGATTTGTATTATAATGTTAAAGTGATATTTTATGCTTCTGCACAGCTTGGAGGTTAAATTGGATAACGCTCTGCTCAATGATATTTTAAAAAGGGTAGAAAAATATGGATATGATAAAGATGGTGGAATGAT
>CALEPU010000088.1 GCA_937913075.1 uncultured Clostridia bacterium | reverse complement strand
GCTGAACCGGCTGTGTCCTGGCAGGGTTTTCAAAGCTGGAGATGTAGCTGAAGCCCCTGCCCCGCTCATTGTTTACATAAGGTGAGGGAGTTCCCCGCAGGCGATCCCGTTCCAGATCCCTGGGCTTTTTCACCGGATCCTTGGGCGGGAAGGGCGTGCGCTCGAAGCCGGTGGCGATCACCGTCACCCTGGCCTGATCCTGCAGCGTCTCGTCAATGCCCGCGCCGAAGATGATGTTCGCGTCGGGATGGGCGGCAGCCTGCACCAGGTTCGCGGCGACCTCCACGTCCTCCAGGCCCATGTCCTCGGAGCCGGTGATGTTGATGAGCACGCCGCGCGCGCCGTTGATGGAGGTCTCAAGCAGGGGACTCTCGACCGCCTGCTTGACGGCTTCGATGCAGCCTTTGTCGCCCTTGGCGCTGCCGATGCCCATGTGAGCAAGACCGCTGTTGGACATAACGGTGCGTACGTCCTCGAAGTCACAGTTGATGAGAGCGGGCTTGGTGATGATATCCGATATGCCCTGAACACCCTGACGCAGTATATCGTCAGCAACCTTGAAGGCCTCGTTTGCGGACATATTGCCGGCAAAATCGAGCACGTTATCGTTGGGTATAACTATCAGCGCGTCGACTACGCCGCGCAGGTTCTCAATGCCCTCCAGCGCATTCTTCATGCGGGTACGACCCTCAAAACGGAAGGGTTTTGTGACCACGCCGACGGTGAGTATGCCAAGATCCTTTGCGCATTTTGCAACTATGGGAGCCGCGCCGGTGCCGGTGCCGCCGCCCATGCCGGCGGTGATGAAGACCATATCCGCCCCGCGCATGGTGCCGACTATATCATCCTTGCTCTCCTCGGCGGCGGATTGACCGCGCTCGGGCTTTGCGCCGGCGCCGAGACCCTTGGTGACCTTCTCGCCTATTTGCAGCTTAACGTCAGCCTTTGAAACAGAAAGCGCCTGCTTATCGGTATTGATGGAAATAAACTCAACCCCGGTAAGCCCTGCGTCAACCATGCGGTTTACGGCGTTGCCGCCTGCGCCGCCCACACCGACAACCTTCAGTTGGGCAAGATTGCCGCTGTCGTTGTCCAATTCAATGTCGAATGCCATTTGATTTCCCCTCCGTTATTTATCGTAGTTTATTAATCAAAAATGTCTGTCAAAGGAGCGGCGGAGCCTGCGCCCCGTGCTCTTTAATGCGCTCTGCTTGCCGCATCGGAACAGGCTGAAATCCGCAAGCCCGAATGCGGCGGCGTAAGAGAGCGTGCTGTGCCGTGACATAAACGGCATCGTGATGCTCACCTCACGCCCGGTCTTTGCCGCAAGAAAATCGCCCGCGCCGCGCATCAGCGCTAAACCGCCGCCCATAAGCCAAATCGGACAGTCACCCGCACTCAGCCTCACGCAAGCATCGTTTATAAGCTCGCAAAGCTCCTCTGCGCGGGACTCGATAATGAGCTGAACGAGCGAATGCTCTACTTCGAATACGCCCTCGCCCGGTATGCGCACGAGCTCACTGCTGTCGCCATAGTCGAGCCCGAAAACGTAGCGCCGCTTTATATCCGCGGCGGTTGCCTCAGGCAAGCGCAGACCGTAGCAAAGATCCGATGTAAAATGCTCACCGCCAATGCCGATGCTCTCGCATCCTGCGAGAGCGTTGTCGCGGATAAGGTTAACATCCGTATGCGTCGCACCGCAGTCTATCAAAAGGGCGGAGCCATTGCGCTTGTCCTCATCAATGGCAAAATACGCCGTTGCCAAAGCGGAGGAAACGAACATATCGACCTCGACGCCATAAACGCGCAGCACGCTTGTCACCATCGCCTTGTAAGCCTCGTCTACATAGCAGTGGGATACAGTGGCGCTTAAACGTTCGGCGGGCAGAGTGATGGGGGAGCCGTCGATGCTTGTCCCATCCACAACGTAGTTTGCGGGAGTGCTGTGTATCAGCGACAAACCCTCAGGCTCGCCGGATGAAAGCGAGTCTTCAAGCAGCAGATCGATATCCGCTGCGGAAATGCGTCCGTCACGTGAAGTGACTTCTGCGCTGCCCGAATTCAAAGCAACGTGCAGAAACGGCGTGGGTACGCCGACGCAGACCTCGCGTATGCGCTGGCGCGCCTCGGAGGCTGCGGTGCGCAAAGCCTTGCCGACAGCATCCGCGAGGGCGCGCTTATCGGGCAGCTCACCTAAGCGATAGCCGCTGTAAGGGGCGGCGCCAATGCCGTGCAGGACTATCGCGCCGTCGGTATCACCGCCGACGACCATGCAGATGACCTTGCTGCTGCCTATATCCAAAATGGCGCTGTGACGCATTGTCTTGCCCCCAAGTAACATGCCGCCCGCGATCAAATCCCATATACGCAAAGCAGCACATATATACGCGGTTATTATAGCACAACCACAACATATAGTGCAAGAGCTTATGCGGTATGTTTTAAAACAAATTTGTAAATTAATTGTGAAGGCTGACGAAAAAATGGCAGCCAATTTTTAATAATTACTATTTGATTGGCGGCTAAAATCAGCTCTCGCCGCCCGGATCGGTGTTTTCCGGCTGCCCGACAGGATCTTCCGTCGGCTCTTCGGTCCGCTCGCCGGAATAGTCTTCGGGATTGTCTGCGGGTGCCTCCGTTGTCGCCGGCGCTGCCGTCGCGGTGGGGGAGCCGCCCTGACCTATATCGGTGCTGTCGGTGTTGATGTAAATTACGCTGTTCTGTTTGCCCTCGGCGCGTACCCTGTCAAGCGCCTCAAACATACGTGCGACCTTATGCTCTATTTCAACGGAGTCGCCGAGCATTACGGTATAGCCGTCGGTCGTCGCTATTTTAAGGCTCGCGGGGATCGAGATATCTATTGACGCGATCTCGCCATCCCTTTCACCGAAGGCGGCAAAAAGCTCCATCAGCACGTAGGGACGCAGTATGGACTTGTCGGAGCTGATGTAAGTGCCGGTGCTGAAGCCGAAGGTGCTGAGCCCGTTTACGGTTATGAGACCTTCGGTGTTGTCTCGTCTGCCGGTGTAAAGTACACAGCCATCGCGGTCGATAATACAGTATGTGCCGGTCCCGGCGGATATCGCGGCGTACTCCGTGCGCTCCTCAACGGTTATCCTTATCAGGTCGGGATATACCCTCTCAACCGAGAGTATTTTGAGATAGGGGTCTCCGTCAAGGCTCTTCTTTATAGCCTTAGTGTCATAGGTCAGTATGCATTTGCCTGTGTACAGATCCGCAGCGTTGATGATATCGGTGGGGGAGTAGGTGCTGCAGCCCAAGACCTCGATGTGCTTAACAAGACTGACGTGATAAATCCCCAAGCATGCTGCGCCGGTCAGGAGTATCAAAAGCACGGCAATTATCGCCGATTTCAGCTTGCCGGAGCTGTTTTCGCTCTGCTCCTTTTGACTTGCGCCTGAGGCGTCGGTATTGCGCTTTTTCGCCTTTGCGGATTTTGCTTTGCCTGCCTTCGAGGGCTTGTTCTTATTGGCGGAGCGCGCCTTTTCCCTGCGCTCCTTCTTCCTGACCTCGGACTTCTTTTCCGAAGACTCTGCTTTTCCCGTGAACGCTCGGGAGCCCGAAGCGCCCTCGTCGGCGTCCTTGCCGCTCACCGCCTGCCTCTCGGCGTTCTTGGAGCCATCCTTAATAAAGGGGCGCGAAACAGCCTTGCCGCCCGCGCCGCCGGAAATGCGAGATTTTAATTTGTTCTCATCGCCGCTCATCTTTTGCTCTTGACCTCTGTATAGCGTGAAATGTTCAAAAGTATACCCATCGCCGCAAGGAACACCATCATAGAGGTGCCGCCCGAGCTTACAAGCGGAAGCGTCTGCCCTGTTGCGGGCAGAGTGTTGGTGACGACCCCTATATTGACGATTACCTGTATCGCCAATACACCCGTGATGCCGGCCGCCGTCAGACTGCCGAAGCGATCGCGGCAGCGCATCGCTATACGGATGCCGCGGTAAATTACAAACATATATGCCGCGATCAGCACGAAACAGCCGACGAACCCAAGCTCCTCTCCGATTATCGAGAGTATAAAGTCGCTCTCGCGGTAGGGGAGAAATAAAAGCTTCTGACGGCTGTAATTGATGCCTTGACCGAAGAAACCGCCGTTGCCGAAGGCATAAAGAGATTGGACTATCTGGTAGCCGTCGCCGGAGGCATCCTGCCATGGGTCGCGGCTTAACCAAATATCCACCCTGCTGCTTCGATAGTCGGCGACTCGCGCGAGTAAATACGCGCCTATCAGACCGACTACTATCATGAGCGCTAACTGGAAGGGATTACCTCCGCCCAAATAAAGCATGAGGAAGGTCGTTATGGTAACGACTATGACCATAGAGAGATTGGGCTGCTTGTAAATGAGATAGCAGGGTACTACCATGTAAACCAGCACGGGCAGTATGCCTTGGAGGAAGCTGCCCATTTTCGCCCTGCGCACCGTCATATAATTGGCGCATACGATGACCATGACGAACTTTGTAAATTCTGAGGGCTGAATTTCTATCGGTCCCACCTGAAGCCAACGCTTTGATTCGTTGTGAACCTTGCCCATAAGCAGCGTTAATACGAGCAGAGCGATGAGCACGAGGTAGGCGAAAAACGCAAGCTTTTGATAGGCCGTGTACTTTATATGGGAAAGCACCAAAAGCGCGACCATTCCGACCGCGAAAAACACCAACTGCTTCTTGACGTAGTGAAGACCGTCGCCGGTAGACGACTGGGCATAATAATAGCTCGCGGAAAACAGCATTACAAGACCGAAGGCGCATATCATGACGAGCACTATGAACAGCGCAAAGTCAAAGTGGTGCTTCTGTGCCTTGGGCACAGTACCCCCGACCACATCCTTTGCATCACCTGCCGAGCCGCGCTTTGCAGCGCTCTCGGAAAAGCTCAGTATTTTGCCCTTGCTTTCCTCCATAAAACTGCCCTTTCAGCTTATCAAAGCGAGTTTACGATGTCCTTAAATATCCTGCCGCGCTCCTCGTAGTCGGTAAACATGCCCCAGCTTGCGCAGGCGGGGGAGAGCAGTACCGCGTCGCCGGGAGCCGCCAGCGCCTTTGCCGTCAGTATCATCTCGCGGAAGTCATCCGGCACGGGGTAGATATCCTTGTAGCCCTCGTCCGCGGCAGCCTGCATAATAGCCCGCGTGTTTGAACCGTTGACGACAACAGCCTTTACCTTGCCGTTAAATTCGCGGAACACGGGGCGGTAATCGCTCTGCTTATCATAGTTGCCCGCACCCAATAACAGCACCGTAGGCTGCTTCATGGCGCGCACTGCCATTATTGTCGAGTCGGGGTTGGTGCCCTTGGAATCGTTGTAATAGGTGACCCCTTCAAGCACCCTTGTGAACTCGATCCTGTGCTCGACGCCCTTGAAGGTGCGCAGCACCTCGCGCAGCACCTCTGCATCGACGCCCATTCCGAGCGAGAGACAAACAGCGCACAGCGCGTTTTCAAGGTTGTGGTTGCCCGGTATGCCGAGCTGATCTGCCGGTATGACCTCGGTCTCACAGCCCTCATGACGGAATATTATCATGCCGTTCCGCACGAATGCGCCCTCATCGACCTCATGCCGATAGGAGAAGAGGTAAACGTGTGCACGGGTCTTTGCCCGCATCACGATGGGGTCGTCGGTGTTGAGCGCCGCAATGTCGTCTTCGGTCTGGTTCTCAAACATACGCATTTTGGCGGCGATGTATGCGTCCATTGAGCCGAAACGGTTGATGTGATCCTCGGTTATGTTGATGAGCCCCGCTGCGTTCGCGCGGAAATCAACTATGCTTTCAAGCTGTAATGAGGCGGTCTCTGCAACGACCGTATCGCCCGCCTTGGTTTCAAGCGCGTGCTCTGTAATGGGTATGCCTATGTTGCCCAATACAAATGTCTTGCTGCCATCGGCTTTTTTTGCACAGTCCGCCTTGAATATCTCGCCCGTCAGCGCGGTTGTCGTTGTCTTGCCGTTGGTGCCGCCGATGCATACGAACCTTGTCCCGCGGTCGCAGTAACGGTAGCCGAGTTCTATCTCGCCTATGACCTCGATACCCTTTAATATCGCCGTCTTGACGAAGGGACGGAATATGGGTATAACGGGGGAGAGCACCATTAGATCGACCCCGTCTAAAAGCGCCTCCGGCGCAACCCCGAGACAGCTCTCGTACTCGACGTCTGCAAGTGCCTCGGAGAGCCCTTCTATCTCGGGCTTGAGGTCGTTTATTATAACGCGGTATCCCTGCTTATACAAAAGCTTTGCGGAGGATACGCCGCTCTTCGCCATACCGACTATCAGTGCTGTCTTCTTTTCCATATCTTTCGCCTTTCTCCGCCGCAAAGGAAGCGGTAATTGCCCCCCAAAGCGAGGGCTTTTTATATCCCGATGCGCCGAGCGTGCATGTCGCCCGGCGCAGTATGCTCTTAAAAAAACCGTCCGGTCCGGTCAAGGCGCTTGCAAGGGGAGGGAGCCTTCCTCTTGCAAGCACCCTTCGCCTTATAGCTCGGGGAAGCCGCAAGCGTTGCCGCCGGTAATGAGGCGTGCCAAGTGCCAACAGAACCACGCCGTATTGCCGTCATAAGACCGGACGGGTGAAAACAAAGTCGTTGCCCGCATTGTTTGCGGGAGTGAAGCCGATTTATCATCGGAGGTCACGCAGCCGCACGACCGCTCCGAAAAGCGCAGCGTCAGCTTACATGAACAGCAGCAGGGCGATGCAGCACGCGAAAGCAGTGACTATCATATAGCCCGTTACTATCTTGGTCTCGGCATGCCCTTTGAGCTCAAAGTGGTGATGCAGAGGAGCCATCTTGAATATCCTCTTGCCATGGCGAAGCTTGAAGGAGCCGACCTGCAAAACCACGCTTACCGCGGAGGCTACTATGCAGCAGCCCATCAGCAGGAAGAGGAACAGGTGCCGCGAATAGAGCACCATAGCGCATATCGCGCCGCCCAACGCCATGGAGCCGGTGTCGCCCATGAATACCTTTGCGGGGTAGCTGTTGCAGGAGAGGAACCCCATGCAGCCGCCCGCCACAGCGAAGGCGAATACCGCCATTGAAAGCATACCGTCGGACTCGGCGGTCATGATTGGCATATCGGCAAACGCGCCGGTGAATACCTTTGCGAGGTAGATGAACATTATTCCCATCGCAGCGGAGTAAACGAGAGTTACACCGGAAGCGAGCCCGTCAAGCCCGTCGGTAAGGTTGGTGCTGTTGACTATGGCGATAACCATAAACATTACGAGGGGGATATACCAGAAGCCGAAGTCGACGCTCGTGTGGGTGATCGCAAAATATACCTCGGTGCCGATGTATTTGTAGGCGAATACCGCGACTGCCGCGGATAAAAGCACCTGCGCGATTATCTTCTGGTAAGCGCGAAGACCGAGGTTACGCTTATGCCTTATCTTGATAAAATCATCGAGGAAGCCAACGAGCCCAAATCCTACCATTATTATGAGGGAGGGGAGGGAATACATGCTTTCGGTTCCCCTCTTGGCAAATGCGAGCGTTGCGGCGATAATGCCGATTATGAACATTATGCCGCCCATCGAGGGCGTGCCCTCCTTTGCGGAGTGCGCATGAGGACCCTCCTCGCGCTCCACCTGACCGTACTTTAAACGGCGCAGCATTGGTATGAACAGGGGCGCCGCAAGTATAACAACGGCGGCTGCCGTCAGCATTGCAAAAATTATTCTCGCATATTCCTGCATCTTACGTATTACCTCCGTGCCTTTACGACCTTATTGGCCGCGGCTCTGCCGAAGCTCTGAAAGGAGCTCGCTTACTACGACCTGCTCGTCAAACGGATACTTGACTCCGTTTATCTCCTGATAGGTCTCGTGTCCCTTGCCCGCAAGCACCACAACGTCGTCCTTGCCCGCGTGGGTCAGCGCGTACTTAATCGCCTCGCGCCTGTTCTGTATCACCACGTATTCAACAGCGGTCTTGTTTACGCCGTCGAGCACGTTGCCGATTATCCTCATGGGATCCTCGGTACGGGGATTGTCGCTCGTTACAACACAGAAATCCGAGTACCTGCCGGCGGCTTCGCCCATTATGGGGCGCTTTGCCTTGTCCCTGTCGCCGCCGCAGCCGAATACCGTTATTATTCTCTTCTTCGCAAACTCGCGCACGCTCGTCAACAGGTTGATGAGTCCGTCGGGAGTGTGGGCAAAGTCCAGTATCACGCTGAAATCAAAGCCAGCCGTGTCAAGCGCCTGCATTCTGCCGGTCACTCCTGCAACCGCCGCAAGCCCGTCGACTATTGCGCTCATGGGATAGCCGAGCCTTATGCAGATGCCGACCGCGAGCATTGCGTTGAAAACGTTGAAAAGACCGGGTATCGGTACGCTCACATGCGCTGCGCCTATGGGCGTGCTCATGTCAAACTCGACGTCGCCCACGTTTATCTCGATGTTAGCTGCCGAGATATCGGCCTTCTCGCGCACACCGTAGGTCATGCGCGGGATATCGAGCCCCTGTAAAAGAGCGGGGGAATGGGTGTCGTCCGCGTTGACGACCGCAAAACCGCTGCGCTCAAAGAGCTTTTTCTTTGCGGCGAGGTAGTTTTCAAAGGTCTTGTGATAGTCGAGATGATCCTGCGTCAGGTTTGTAAAGCCGCCTATCTCAAACTCGATTCCGTACACGCGCTCCTGATCGAGCGAGTGCGAGCTGACCTCCATAACGACGAGGTCGACGTGCTCGTTTACCATCTCGCGCAGTATCTCCTGCAGCTCGGTGGACTCCGGAGTAGTGCGCTGGGTGCTTATCACGCGGCTGCCTATGATGTTGCGTATGGTTCCGATAAGACCGACCTTGAGACCGCATTTCTCCGCGACGGATTTTATCATGTAGGTAGTGGTGGTCTTGCCGTTCGTTCCGGTAACGCCGATTATTTTGAGCTGACGCGCGGGATAATCGTAGAGCTTCATAGCAAGCTCCGCCATAGCGCGCCTTGTGTTGGGCACAACTGCCTGCGGCAGGTCAATATCGAGCTCATGCTCCACTATAAGGGCGGATGCGCCGTTTGCCGCGGCAGAGCCCGCGAACTCATGCCCGTCGAGGAAGGTGCCCACGACGCAGGCAAAAAGCTCGCCCTGCTTTACCCTGCGGGAGTCGTATTCGATGCGCGTTATATCGGCGTCGCCTCTTATCAGGCGATAGCCCGTGTCTTTTAACAATTCGGAAAGAAGCATATTCTTAAACTCCTTTTGGGGTCATAAGCTCTCGTCAAAACGCGGAATTAGTTTGCGGAGGGATCGTAAAAGCGGAAGTAGACCTTTATCTTTATGCCGACCTTCACGGTGGTGCCGGGGGACACATCCTGCAAATAGGCATAGCCCGCCGGATCGCCGTCGTAATCCATAACAAGCCCGACTGCTTTCAACGCGTCGTAAGCCTGAAGCGGCGTAAGCCCTTTAAGGTCAGGCACCTTTACGTACTGCACCTCGTCCGTTCCTTCGTCGG